>NZ_AAEW02000019.1 GCF_000167355.1 Desulfuromonas acetoxidans DSM 684 | reverse complement strand
GACCGATAACGCCCATGGTTTTATGCTTGAGCTCATGGCCGGTAAACGGAGCGCGTTTCCACTCGCCGCTTTTCAGACTGGCGTTGGCAATCGTGACATTGCGGCAAAAAGACAGCAGGATCGCCATGGTATGCTCAGCCGCCGAGTTGGTGTTGCCAAACGGTGCATTGACGACAATCACCCCTTTACTGCTGGCGTAATCCACATCAACATTGTCAATACCAACACCGGCGCGGGCAACAATCTTCAGGTTGGTCGCACAATCGAGCAGCGCCGCATCTACCGTCGTCCCGCTGCGGGTAATGATGGCATCATAACCGCCAATCACCTCATGCAACTCGGGCACACTCAGCCCCAGTTTGACATCCACCTCGATACGAGAATCTTCGCGAAGAGTTTGCAAACCCGCTTCGGAAATTTCGTCGGTAATAATTACTTTCATCATCACTCCTTCATAGCCTCAAAGGCCCGAGTATTATATAAATGGCAACGACAAACACCTGTAGACACCATAAACGTTCCATGGTGAACGGCGCATTCTAAATTGAATCCGGCCGATCTGTCAATTAACACCTGAATTCAAGTGGTTTACACTGATTTAACCCGCTTGAAACAACAAAGCCGTCAGTCGGCACTGTCGGCTTTGTTGGTAGTATTCCTCTCGCAGATGAGGGAATTATTTGACGATTTCCAGATGGCCCTTTTTTATACCGGCTTTTTTATCCGGCGCTTGTTTCGGCGCCGGTTCATCATGAAAGGGGGCCGTCTCTTCCGGTTCCGGATCAGGGTCCAGCGCCGGCAGCGTGCCGTTACTGATCATCGACTGAATCGAATCGGCGATCACCAGACATTGCTTCATACACACTTTCTGTGCCGGGCACACGGAACAGTCCGCCTCACCGGCCGCAGCACGCAAGGCGTGGACCACCAGTTCAACACTCTCCAGTTGCGACAAGGGAATAAAAAACATAATAACTCCTTTGTTCCTGTTTTTTCAACAGGGTGCAGGCATTCATCCGGCAATCCAGCGCCATCACAACTCACGCCATCAAAGTGAACCGCCAACCCCAGGCAGTGTTCGACCGGAAACGTCCGCAAAATCCTTCAACTTCATCATCATATCGGCAAACGCCGCCGGACGCAACGACTGGGGTCCATCACTGGCAGCTTTTTCCGGATTGGGATGCACTTCAACGATCAAACCATCACAACCGGCAGCCACAGACGCGTAGCACATGGAGGGAACCAGACTGGAATGACCTGTGGCATGGGACGGATCAATCACTACCGGCAAGTGGGTCTGCTCTTTAAGCACCGGCACCGCTGAGATATCCAAAGTGTTGCGAGTGGCGGTCTCAAAGGTGCGGATACCGCGCTCGCACATGATGACACGGCGGTTACCCTCAGCAAGGATATACTCGGCACTCATCAGAAATTCCTGAATGGTCGCTGACATGCCACGCTTGAGCAGAATCGGCTTATCCAACTGGCCAAGCATCTTCAGCAGAGCAAAGTTCTGCATATTGCGCGCCCCCACCTGCATGATATCGCTATAACGCGCCACCAGTTCCACATCCCGCGGATTCACCACTTCGGTAATGATCGGCAGGCCGGTTTCTTCACGCGCCGTTGCCAGCAGCTTCAGGCCATCCTCTTCCATGCCCTGAAAAGAGTAGGGGCTGGTGCGCGGCTTAAACGCCCCACCACGCAGGATTCTAGCACCGGCACGCTTCACGGCATGAGCTGTTTCAACAATCTGCTGCTCACTCTCCACCGAGCAGGGACCGGCCATCACAATCAGTTCGTCACCACCAAACACCAGACCCGGTTGAATCTCCACCTGGCTCGGTTCAGGACACACCTCGCGACTGGCCAGCTTGTACGGCTTGAGAATCGGCACAACACTCTCCACACCAGGCATGGATTCAATGCTCTGCAGCACCATTTTTCCGCGCTCGTCGCCCACCGCTCCAATCACTTGGCGATTGGAGCCCTGAATCAAATGTGGCTCATAGCCCAGCTCACGAATACGTGTAACCACGGCGTCAGTCAATTTCGGATCACTACTTTGTTCCATCACGATAATCATTGTCTTTTTCCTCCATGTGCGTCAGCACGAACTTAACCACGGTCACGGACCATCCGCATTTTATCCAGGGCAAATAAAAAGGCCATCGGGTTTCCCGACGGCCTTTGTGTATTGATTGCTACCTGCTTAAAATACAAAGACCACGGGAAACCTGACGTCTGCCCGTGGTCTGAATTTTGAAAATCTGCTTTGCGTTAAGCCAGCAAACCTCCACCTCGGGCAGACGAGCTAAAAAAGCCGCACCAAAAGTAAAAGTTAAAAAAGCTGGAAAAAGAAAAACGCATCACTGTCCCTGCTGTATCAGGTTATTTGTCCTTTAATGATGAACAATGTAAAGGACCTCCGGCCATTGCGCAACAAAAAATTTGCCTCAGCGCAAAAGTTAGTGAAAAAGAAACATTTCCCGCTTGACACAACTGCGCCGTCACGTTATAACTGCCTCCGCAATTGCCCAGATAGCTCAGTCGGTAGAGCAGAGGACTGAAAATCCTCGTGTCGGCAGTTCGATTCTGTCTCTGGGCACCAGTAAAATTAAGGGGTTACGCCATACGGTGTAACCCCTTTTTGCTTGCCATGTGTAATTCGTGTGTAACGGTGCCTAAACCGTCATCCCAACTCACCATACCTGTCATCCAAGACATCCATAGCGGCCTGAATGGGTTCACCGTTCTGGTGAGCGTACCGCTCGACCATAATCAAGGTCTTGTGGCCACTGATACGTTTAACAGTTGGCAGGTCTACACCAGCCTGAACTAAGTGTGTAATAGCAGTATGCCTAAGAGTGTGACGAACAATGACATCCGGGTCCAGTCCCGCAGCCGCCACCACTCGCCGAAATGAATTTCTAACCTCAACACTGTGACCAGTCCTAGAAGTAGAGAACGGGAACAACCAAGGAGTGTTATCTGGTAGCGTATTGACATACCAACGCAGGAAAGCTGCTAGTTGCTTCGTGATCGGCTGCTCTCGCATCCCAGCTTTGGCTTTCGGCACCAGTATCAACAATCGCTCGAAATCAATATGTTCTTTGCGAATCGACAGGACCTCCATCTTACGCATGGCAGTCCCTGCAGCAATCATAACAAACGGATACATGCGGGGGTCCCGATCAAGCCTCGCCTCCTCCACCAAGCGTTTCACCTGATCTACTGCAAGGTAGGCTATCTTGTCATTGTCCTCTTTAAGCCTCTCAATCTTGGCGGGACGAAACTTTAGCCAGCCCCAATCCACTCCGGGTTCTACCCCGAATTTACGGACACTTCAAAAAAGCCTATAGTGGGCTAAAGGAGTGTTTATGTCTAAGAGAAGAAAATTCAGTCAGGAATTTAAACGTGGGGCAGTAGAACAGGCTTGCCAGCCTAATGTCAGTTGCGCTCAGGTTGCAAGAGAACTCGGTATCAATGCCAACCTGCTTTCACGGTGGAAGCGAGAGGCTGAGGCAGAGGGCCGCCATGCCTTTGGCGGGACTGGAAATCCCAGAGATGATGAGGTTGCAGCTCTTAAACGTGAATTAGCCCGGGTAAAAAAGGAACGGGATTTTTTACGCGAAGCGGCAACGTTCTTTGCCAGGGAGTCGTCCTGAAGTATCAGGCGGTTCAACGTTGTCGCAATGAATTTCCTATTCGCTTGATGTGTCGTTGCCTCAAAGTTTCTCACAGTGGTTATTATGACTGGGAGAAAAGATCCCCCAGCACACGACAGATTGACAACGAGCGTCTACTGAAGCGCATTCGTGAAATCCATGAAGACAGCAACGGTGCCATTGGTGTTCCGCGTATGCATGAAGACCTTCGGGAAACCGGAGAGACTGCAAGTAAAAATCGCATTGCTCGTTTGATGGCTTCAGCCGGACTTCAAGGCTGGCCGCGAAAGAAAAAACGAGGTCGATATCACACACCAGTTGTAGTCCCTGCCGATGTTCAGAATCAGTTGCAGCGTGATTTTAAGGCATTGGAACCAGAACAAAAATGGGTCACAGACATCACAGAACTCAAGACCGGCGAAGGAAAACTTTATCTGTGTGTTGTCATCGATCTGTTCAGCAAGTTGGTCGTTGGCTGGTCAATGCACCATCGCCAAGACCGGCAGATGGTGATCCGTGCCGTTGAAATGGCCGTGTGGCAACGTCAAGAAAGTAACCATGTGATTTTGCATTCGGATCGCGGCAGTCAATTTCGCAGCACGGACTACCAAAGATTCTTGAAGGAGAACGCCCTGGTTTGCTCCATGAGTGCTGTTGGTCATTGTGGAGATAACGCAGCCTGCGAGGGATTCTTTGGTGTTCTCAAGCGAGAACGCACAAATCGGATGAGATATCCGACAATGGATGCCGCCAAAGCGGATCTATTCAACTATATTGAACGCTTCCATAATCCACGAATGAGGAAAAGGATTGCTAGACGTGATATGGAGTTTCAGTTGTTTTCAAACCGTCCGTAGAAACGGGGTATAACCCCTGGAAGCAGTAATGTCTATGCCACCAGAGCTATTTAGTCCTGTTGGAGTGGTTACGTGCATCATGGTCTTCACTGCTTCCATACCACACAAAACCTCTAAAAAGAAAACTTGGTTCGGTTACTGGCGTGATGACGGATTTATAAAAATCAAAAACCTTGGCAGGGTTGATAGAGACCATACATGGCCAGCAATCCGTGACAAGTGGGTCGAGCAATTCCGCAACAGAGAAGTTCATCCGGGGGAGTCAGTTACAGCCGAAGTTGGGCCAGAAGATGAATGGGTAGCCGAAGCATATATGGAAACAGACTACTCTACGATCACTCAAGGGGACTTTGAAAAATCACTTCTTGACTATGCACTGTTCTCACTCAGCCAAAACCAGAGCACAGAAGGTGATGAAGAATGAAACGTGTAGACGATTTATTCAATGTCGCCTACGGGCACAAACTTGACATGAACAAGATGCAACAAACCTGCAAAGAAAATGGCATTGCCTTTGTTGGTCGTCGAGGAAACAATCAGGGAGTGTCAGGTTATGTTGAAGCATTACCTGATATAACTCCTTTCCCTGCGGGGATGATTACGGTTGCGTTGGGCGGTTCCTATTTACTCTCATCTTTCGTACAGCAGCGACCATTTTACACTGCCCAGAATGTAGCAGTTCTGACACCACTAGATGACACGATGTCGCTGAACAAACGCATTTACTATGCAACATGTATCAGATTCAACAGATTCAGATACTCAGCATTCGGCCGAGAAGCCAATAGAACTATTAGCTCGGTACTCATCCCATCAACGGTCCCTACATGGGTCGAAACAGCCGTAATACCAAGTCATGAAGGTTTAGCAGAGTCAGCAGCAGAAGCTTGTGCCTTATGTGACCCAACTAAGTGGTCAAAATTCACAATTGGTTCACTGTTCGATGTCATCAAAGGCAAGCGATTAACCAAAGCACAGAGACGACCGGGAATGGTCAGATTCATAGGGGCTTCTGAAAAAAATAATGGGGTAACTGATCTGAATGACTTGTTACCAACGTTTCCGGGGGGGCAATTAACTGTCGCCTATAATGGTTCTGTCGGCTGGGCTTTCTATCAAGACAAACCTTTTTTTGCATGTGATGATATAAACGTGCTTGACCCTAAAGAGCCAATATCAAAATGGGCTTTACTCTTCGTAGCTACCGTACTTAAACATGAGAGGACACGCTATACCTACGGGTACAAGTGGACAAAAGAACGCATGACTATGACCCCCATACGTCTACCAGCAACGGACAGTGGGAAGCCTGATTGGCCTTACATGGAAAGCTACATGCGGGGGCTTTCATATAGTGCTGCTATCGAACTAGTCCATTCAAAAGAACCTAAGTCCATAAGCAACTGATCCTAGCAACCTCTAACTTTGACATGTAGCAACACTGATGTGTAATTTATATGTAATCATGCAGTAAAACGGCGAGTAAATACAGGAACAAAAGCATGATCCCACATCGCTAAAAATGACAGAAGGTCGCAGTATTTCAATAAGTTGGGAATTGCAAGGGCAAAACGGGAAAGTATCAAGACAACACTGAAAATCCTCGTGTCGGCAGTTCGATTCTGTCTCTGGGCACCATAGAAAGTACAAGGGGTTACGTTTACCGAGCGTAACCCCTTTTTCTTTTTAGTCTGCAACATCCTCTGTCAAAACGAGTTCCCCGAATCGATTCATCCCCGCACCACCATCCGAACCAGCATCATAAACATAGCCATACACCCTGACTCCGTCTTTGCGAGTGTAGAGAGTGCCACGCACCCACGATCCCAGAATGTTACCTACCTGGATCGTGGGCGGTTGCCAACCATCGCTGTCATTGGTGCTTAAAATACTGCGCGACTTTGCATCAATGAAAAGCACATGCACCGTATCGCCGTTGAGCACGGCGTGGGCACCGGCCTGCTGCGAATCAACCGCATCGATCACCACTTTCATGTCGGTGACCAGCGTTGCATCAGAAACAACGCCCGTGCTCGTGACCCGCCTTTCCCAAAGCAGGTCACTCGCCAGGCGATAGATGATGACAACTTCATCTTTATCTGCATTGTAGATCAGCGGCAACACGGCACCGTATTCCGCTCGCGTGGTTCCGGCACCTGTGGCAATGGCCTGTCGCGGCGTCAGGGTGCCGTTGGCCAGTAAACGCCGATACCAGATGGTGCCGTCAATGCCATAGTAGGCGAGGTGAATGACATCGTCATTCCCAAGCACGGCTTGCGGCCCGGCCTGGTTGGGCCGGCGGCCACCATCAATGGTGCGCATCGCACTCCATGTTCCGTTCTTTTTACGGGTGCTGAAATGGATTTTTTCCTGACCGAGATAAAAGGCGACCACGGTGCCGTCGGAACGGACAACCATGGATGCGGTTTGGGCGATTGCTGTGGCGGTGCCCGCCACCTCATCGCAAACCGCCCAGCTATCCGGCTGGCTGGGGTGATCCGAGGTTCTAAACGCATGATAACGGGTTGAGCGGGTAACCTGGTGGAGGATGTGGATGGTATCCCCCACCAACCGCGAATCAACGGATTCAAGATCGTCGGTTTGCGGGCGATGTTCCCCATCGACCTCCTGCCAGGTTCGTCCGTCGTCCGTCGATTTCATCATCATAAACACGTTATCGGTCTCGGCCGGTTCCATCATGAAATAGAGATCACCATTGGAGGCCTGCCAGGGACCGATCCGGCCGGGATTTTCGATAAACGTGCCGCCAACATGGCCAGGGGGGATCGCAAGACGCACCACAGAGGTGTGGCTCAGCGTCTGAACAACACCATCGGCATTAACCAGCCGGAACTCAAAAGTATCATCCTGATTATTGGTCACGGCACCATCGGCATAGCGGCGAATGACCAGCGGCCATTCATATTCCGTGTGGGCATTTTCCCCATCCCATTGTGGAGTTTTCTCAGCCAGGCTGATCCCCACACCCGCTTGAAAGGGCTGACGTGAACCAGTTAACAGATCCTCGGTTGCCGTGCCCTGCTCATAAGCCGAACAAGCAACGATGCTGACGCGCGGCGTTTTCGCCTCTCCGGCCAAGGCGATGCTCTGAAAGTCAAGCTGCGTTTGTGACGGCACCTGAAACCCAGGCCCAGACAACACGATAGGACGACGAAGCGCGGCCTCCAGCTCCACCGCACCGTCCTGAAAACTCACCTCTATGGCGTTACGCGCGATCTCTATTTCGATCTCCAACCACGCACCACCGGGAATCACAGCATGAGTTTCTCCACACGTTTCTTCGTCACCATCGATGATTTGGCTGATATTCAAGGTCTGCGCAGTAGGATTCAACGAAACACGACAATAATTATCGGGATCGACATAACCGACAACAAAAGCGATACCGTTGCAAGACTGTGCTGGCAAGCGGAATTGAGCGGCCAGTTCTGTAACTTCCCACGGTGCGGGAAAAAATCCTGAAAAGGTTTCGTCGCCCGCGTTTATCCGCAACATCTGATCGTGCTGCTCAGCGACGACGATCATATTTGAGGGGGAGCCTGTGGCAACCATACAACCGGAAGACTGATCGCCATCGGTTAACAGGGAGAAATCCACATCCATTTCCCGTTGCGGGTGGGGAAAGTCATGGGCTTCAATGGGCAGCCAGTCGCCATTGTTGCGTCGATACTCAAGCCGGTATTGCTGCGATTCGGCCATCTGCGCAGAATGCTCCACCTCAACGCGGATGCGGAACGGTTGATCTGCTTCAACGGTCACATTTTCATTCAATGCTCCCGCCCAGCCGTGGTCAGCATTTAACGGTGCGCTAAAATCGGACCGCACACGAAAACCCGGTTGGCCGTCGACCTGACGCTCAAGCGACTTTTCACAACCGGCAACTAAGAAAATCAACGACGACACGACAAGAATCTGCTTCACTGTCAGTAGATAGTTTTTCATACAAAATAACGTCTTTCTCAAAAAAAGAGCGACACCACATGGAATTCATGGTGGTGTAGGACAAGGCTCGGCCTCAAGAGTAAAGCCATGAAGATGCATGATCGATGTTACTGGCTTGTTAGCAAGCGCCCCAAAGAACCTTCAGGCTTTTAAGTTCTGCATCATTGACGCTCAACAGGCATACGGGAGGGACAAATATCATCAGGCACTTTGTCGGCCTGAACAACCGGGATAAAACAGTGAAAATGTCTATTTTTAGTGGCTTTTCCAATCGAAGTGCTAGTTTCTATAGAAAAATCAAATAAAAGCTAAACAAACATAATCGCACTACCGACATACATACAATCATGCTCCCCCCACTTTTTGAGCAGGAAATCAGAATGATTGATTCGACACCAGAATCTCCGGCAATCGGCAGCCGAGTTCTAACAATTCCGCATATCCTTCTAAAAGTCATCCGACTGTTTGAACAGCCGGATATTGACTTTGACTCGCTGGCCGACACCATCCGCCAGGATCCGGTGATCACAGCACGCATCATCAAACTGGCCAACAGCGTCTATTTTCGCCAATGGTCTGAAGTCACTCAGCTCAAACAGTTGCTGGTGGTTCTCGGCCTGGACACCGTTCGCCAGATTACGCTGCTGTCGGCAACGGAACAGATTTTCAGCCAGGTTGAGCCTCAATTATCGCGACCGGTTGCCATCATGTGGTACCGGTCGCTTTTTTGTGCCCAGTTAAGTGCAGAGCTGGCCGATCTTATTGGTCACACACCCAAAGAAGAAGCCTACCTCACCGGGCTTCTGCACCGCCTCGGTCAATTATCTCTGCTGTGTGGTCATCCGCAGCAGTATCAGGAACAGATCGATATCACGCACCCTCTGGAACAGGTAGAAACACTGGAACGCCACCTGTTCCAGACAACGTCAACCGCCTGGGTGTCACAAGAGATGCGCCAATGGCCACTGCACTCCTTTATGTGCGATGCCGTCGCTTTTCAGACTCTGCCGGTCGAACAGCTCACCGATGCCACCCCTCTGGTACGGCTGCAGGCGCTGGGACGTCTGCTGTGCGATACCACAGAGGATAATCTGGGCGTGGCGCGTGCCGCTAACTTGCTGTTTGGTCTCAATGCCGATGTGGTTCAGCAGCTGCGTCAGCGGGTCAAAGAAAAAACAGACGCCATGGTCCATAGCCTGACAGGGGTTGAGACCGGTGACGGTGCGGACGGAGCGGAATGCTTCATATCAAGTCATGATCATTTCCAACAGTTGTTACGCCAGCAGGTGCAACAGCACTCTGTCACCAACGTTCTCAACAGTGGCACAGCTCCTGAGAACAAATCCGCAGCATTCACCCGGCTACGCCGCGATCTCCATCTGCTGTTCGGCCTGGATCATTTGTGCCTGCTCAAAGCTGAAGGCGACCATCTGCAGGGATACGATGATCGTGGCTGTAATCCACAACTGGCCAGCATTACGCTACCGCTGGACAATTCGACCAGCCTGGCAGTTCAGACCTTTCACCACGGCGAAACCCTGAGCAGTTTAGGGCTTTCGCACCAAAGCTGGTCTGTTGCCGATCATCAACTTCATCACCTGATGGACGCTAAGGCCTTATGTTTTATCCCGTTACCACATAGAAGCCAGCCAGCATTTATCGCGGTTGTGCGGATCACGCAGGCACAATGGCAGGATCTTCAGTCACGAAAATCATTTCTGGCTACGGCCGCTCAATCTGCCGGAGAAAGTTTGCTGCAGATTCAGTCTCACACCCAACAGGCCCAACAACAGCGGCAGATGGAAGAAGAGGAACGCCATCTGCAACTGCGTTCCGCTGCCCATGAAATCAACAATCCCTTGTCGATCATCAACAATTACCTCTTTATGCTGTCGCAAAAACTGGATGACGATCCAGATGCCACAGCTCAAATGACCATCATTCAGGAAGAGATGGCACGGGTCGGCACCCTGGTCAGCGGCCTGAAACATCTCATGGCTCCTGAGCAGACACCAGAGACCTCTGATGTCGTGGACGTCACCGAGCTGATCGAGAAACTTCACGTCCTGCTAACACAATCGATGTACAAACCACGGCAACAGACACTTCATCTGGAACTGGACCGCTCGTTGCCACCTGTTCAATGCTGCGACAGCAGTCTCAAACAAATTCTGGTCAATTTGTTGAAAAACGCGGCTGAAGCACTGCCGCCTGAAGGGGAAGTCTGGCTGACCACACGGGATAATCTGCATAAAAACGGTCAGCACTTTTTTGAGATCGATCTTCGCGATAACGGTCCAGGCTTGCCCGATGAGGTGTTTAGTCAACTGTTTCAGCCGGTGGCCAGCAGCAAACAAGGACATTCCGGCCTTGGATTGAGCATCGTCAAAAAGCTCGTCGATCACCTTAAGGGAGAAATCAGTTGCTCCACATCGGCCAGCGGTACCCGGTTCCAACTGCTCATCCCCCGAGCACTGCCAGAAAGGAGTGAACAGAGCCATGCCTAATTTTTCGCTACCGGACCAATCGGTACTCTTTCCTGAAGTGTTTTCCCCTTCATCGTCGTTGCACAACGCGATGCCGATCTCAATCCTGGTGATTGACGACGAACAACGTGCCCGGCAAAGCGTCTGCGACCTGCTTAAACCCCTTGGCCATCGCCTGGTTCAGGCCGAATCGGTCTCTGAGGCCGTCAAATGGCTTGAAATGGACAACTTCTCGCTGGCTCTAGTCGACCTCAACCTGCCGGACGGAACCGGGCATGACATCATGCGCTATATCCAGGACCATCAGATCACCACCCGGCTGATTGTTGTCAGTGGCGAATCGAGCTTTGACCATGCCACCCAATCATTGCGCAACGGTGCCTGCGATTTTCTGCGCAAGCCGTATCTGCCGACAACCCTACTGGAAAGTGTCTCCACCGAAATCGCCAAGGTACAAACCCAACACCGCTACCACCAGATTCAGGATGAACTTAAAGGATCCGAAGCCCTGCATCGCTTTATCGTCAACAATTCACCGGATATCATCTACATGCTTGATCAGGAGGGACGCTTTTCGTTTGTCAACAAACGCGTTCAGTTGCTGCTTGGCTACAGCGATAAAAATCTGATTGGTCAGCATTATTCCTCGATTGTCTATGGCGATGATATTGAGAAGGCGCAATTCGTTTTCAATGAGCGCCGCACCGGCGACCGCGCCTCCCATGCGGTGGAACTACGCCTGCTCAATCGCCACAACAAGGAGATCCGCTTTGTCGAGGCGCGCAGTCTGTCGGTGGAATTGACCTCTATGGGGGTCTACCGCTCCGGCAGCGGAGAGCATGAAGAGTTCATCGGCACCTACGGTGTCATTCGTGACATTACCGAACGTAAGCGCTCCGAAGCGTTGCAACACTATCACCAATACCACGATCACCTCACGGATCTGCCCAACCGCACCCTGTTCCATGACCGCCTGCACATGGCTCTGGCCCAGGCACGCCGCAACAGCCATAACCTGGCGGTGCTGTTTCTTGACATTGATCGCTTCAGAATGATCAACGACAGTCTGGGACACCTGGCTGGCGATAAGATCCTCCAACGGATTACCCAGCGTCTGAGCACCAACCTGCGCGAAGAAGACACCCTGGCCCGCATCGGCAGCGATGAATTTTTGCTGCTGTTGCCCAACATCAAAACCTCTCAGGACGCCATTACGATTGCTGAAAAAATCAATCAAAGCTGTTCGGTCCCCATGAGCTATCAGGAGCAGGATCTGAGACTGACATTCAGCATTGGCATTGCCACGTTCCCCGAAGACGGCACCACCAGAGAAGAACTGATCCGTTGCGCGGAACTCGCCAAGTGCCAGGTTAAGCAAAATGGTCGTCACGGCTGTCTTCTTTACCAACCCCAGTACCAACATCAGCAGGTTTCGGCTCTTGAAATGGAAACCGCCATTCGTCAGGGCCTGCAACAGGACCAGTTCGAACTCTACTACCAGCCACAAGTGGATCCCGTCGCCCAACGGGTGGTCGGCCTTGAAGCTCTGATCCGTTGGAATCATCCACAACAAGGGCTGCTCAATCCATCCTTGTTTATTCCGGTTGCCGAGCAGAGTAGTTTGATTTGTGAGCTGGGACAATGGGCTGTTGACCGGGCCTGCCGTGATGCCCGTCTGCTTGAGGAACGCTCGCTCACAGGATTAAAAATTGCCGTCAATGTCTCCATTCAACAGTTTGAACGCCCCAGTTTTGCCAAAAATGTTCTCGAAAGCGTTTCCCTCCACGGGCTGGAAAGCAACCATTTGGAAATCGAGATCACAGAAAGCAACATCATGAAAAATATGGATCGCGGTGCCAACCTGCTCACCAGTCTGGCCGAACATGGCATCGGTGTGGCCATTGACGACTTCGGCACCGGTTATTCATCGCTGAGTTATCTGCAGACCCTGCCGGTTTCAAAGGTAAAAATCGACCGTTCTTTTATCTGCAACCTGTCGGGGGAGAAAAACGGCTTGCCCATTGTCATTGCCGTACTCAATCTGGCCGCCGCCCTTAACATCCACTGCGTTGCCGAGGGGGTGGAAAACGAACAACAAAAACAGATTTTACAAGACGCCGGTTGCCGCCTGATTCAGGGGTTTTATTACAGCAGTCCGCTATCGTTCGCCCAATTGATCCCCTATCTCAAGCAGAGTAAAAACGGTCGATT
The DNA here is from genome assembly GCF_000167355.1 of Desulfuromonas acetoxidans DSM 684. Taxonomy (NCBI): domain Bacteria; kingdom Pseudomonadati; phylum Thermodesulfobacteriota; class Desulfuromonadia; order Desulfuromonadales; family Desulfuromonadaceae; genus Desulfuromonas; species Desulfuromonas acetoxidans. The sequence goes on along the minus strand of NZ_AAEW02000019.1, from coordinate 62,661 downwards.
GATTCATCAGGAGCAAATGCGCGAGGTGACACAGCCGTGATGATGGAGTTGTGGAAAGCGGGCCTCCGTGGGCTGCTCGTTGCCTGCGCGTGCGTGCTGTTGTCCGCCTGCTCTGCGCCCCTGCCTTCAACACAGCCGCGTGACCTGCAGCACATCCCTCAGGATCCGCAGGCATTTGTCGATTCTCAACACGCTAACCAGCCACTGATTCCGTGGATTGAACAACAGCACCATGCCGAGGCTCAGCGCACCCGCCACTACCTGCCCTGGCACAGCCCTGGACCGTTATCGACCACCCAGCGACCGTTTTGGGCCATCGATTGGATCAATGATCAGCCGGTGTATGATGCAACACTGCAAGCGCTGCGCCCCGACCAACGTCAGGCGTTGTCTGCCAAGACCCGGCAACACGCCTATCCGAGTCGCCATCAGCCGGCCATCACGGTGCACACCTGCTCAGCGCGAGCATTGCCGACCCATGCGCCATTGTTCAACAACCCGCAACACCCCGGTCAGGGTTTTCCATTTGACCAGTTGCAACATGCTGCGTTACCTGTCAATACGCCGGTTTTAATCACCCACCAGTCCCGTGATCGGGCGTGGGTGTTCGTTGAAACAGCGGCGGTTTATGGTTGGGTTGCGGCGGACGCCGTAGCTGAGGTGAACAAAGAACAGATCGCCAGGATTGAGGCGTGCCCTCTGGTCGGCGTGGTTGAGGATAATCACCCGGTTTTCGATAGCGACAATCAGTGGCGTTTCAGCGGTCGCACCGGCATGCTGCTTCCTGCGGTACAGCAGTCTTCGCAAGAAGCGACCCTGTTGATTGCCGTTGCGGATGAAAAACACCGCGCACGCCTTTGTGAAGCGACCATTGCCACCGAAGCGGTTGCCTCGCTTCCCGTGCCACTGACCCCAGCCAATCTGGCCAAAGTGGCTAAACCAATGATGGGCCAACCCTATGACTGGGGTGAGCAATTTGGCGGCCGTGACTGCTCGGCAACCATTCGCGATCTGTTTGCGCCATTCGGCCTCTGGCTGCCGCGCAATTCGTCACAACAAGCTGAAGTCGGCACCATCATTCCGTTATCCGAACTCAGCCCAAAGCAGCGTGAGCAGGCGATTTTACAGCAGGGCATTCCTTTCCTCACCCTGATCCGCCTGCCCGGTCATATCATGCTGTATGTCGGAGAGTATCAAGATCGCGCCGTGGTACTGCACACCTTGTGGGGATTAAAAACGGCCTCCCTGCTGGGCGAGGACGGCCGCTGGCATGTGGGCAAAACCGTGCTCACCACCCTGCAACCCGGTATGGAGCAGGACGGTCTGTGGCAGTCCATCGGCGATCTTCGCCCCCGAATCACCCAGATGAGCCTTCCATTGCACCCCACCCAATCTGAGCGAGAGGACTGACCTCACAGCGGATTATTCTCCCATCACCCGCAGCGGAATCATTTTTTCCTGCAGCCCATCGACGCTGTTCACATCAATGCCGACCACTCCATACCAGTACTCACCACTTTCAAGTGTCGGCACATCCCACTGGGTTGTCAGCACAAACGGATTAGTCACTGGATTTTGCGGTGTGACGGTCAAGGTCGCTAACCCCGCATCCGCTTCATTGACCACGCCGTAGCGGATGGTTACCAGATCATCAACGCGGTCAGACGCAAAATTCTGCACGGCAATCCACCATTGACCCGCTTCGGGGTTCATGATGGTGACCGACTCATCGGCACCGCCAGTCGCACTGACGCCAATCTCCTCATCACTGCCCTGTTGACCGACAAACATGTCGATGTCAGGAGAGTCCTGTGAATCGGCATCAACATACAACGCCAGAGCTCCCTCAGGAACATCGACGGTCAGCCAGACGACACCTCCATCATCGTTGGTATAATCGGCGGGTGTTGGGTCAGAACTCATCAACTCTTGGGTCTGCTGGGCTGCGACCAGCCCATAGGCGGTGATCTGCGTCCCTCCGAATGTCTGCAGATTGTACCAGGAAGCGCTGGCGTTGATCTGATCGCTGACCACCTCCAGCGTCTCGGGCACGGAAAAGGCCTGAGGATAGACCGCCACCGGAAAATGTTCCGTCGGCACGCGTCCGGCCTCTTCCGTGATCACAACACGTCCGAAAAGCCACTCGTTCAGTGGCGCATCAGCGGCATCGGCAGTTACCTGCAGTTCAATACTCTCACCGGCTGCCAGCTCAAACGAGTCCGGCACCACGCTCAGCGAAAGATTTTCCGCATTGACAACGGATACATTCCAACGGGTGACTTCCTCGCTGACGTTGGTCAGCTGCCGTGTCCATTGGCTTTGTCCGATACAACTCCCATCACCGAATGCAGACAGGTTCAGTGTCAACGGCGTAGAATCCAGACCACCTTCGGCCCAGGATGAGTTGGCCGGGTCTGCCAGGCGAAAGGCGTCGGTTTGTTCATCAAGCAGCAACACACTGCGCATGGCCAAGGGGGCATTAATGCGCCCGGCACCGCAATCAAACGGCGTCGCCGCCGTGCCAACATAATCCGTGGTCACATCGGTCCACGATGTGCTCATAATCGCCGATTGCGCCTCAGCCGGGCTCCACTCCGGGTGCAGTCCTTTGACCAGAGCCAGTACCCCGGCCACGTGCGGACTGGCCATAGAGGTGCCGTTGTAGACTGCATAGCCCTTTGCTTCGGCAACCGGAGCAAAGATATTCGCTCCCGGCGCGGCAATATCCGGCTTGATAATCTCCGGCACGACGCTGTTTGCCCCCCGTGAGCTGAACCCCGTTACAATATCACCAGCCATTGAATCACTGACGGCTTCGGTCCCCGTCAACAAGCCACGCAAAGTCCGCCCCGCTGTAGCCGCTTCATTCAGCCAGACTTTGAGCTGCTCGGCATCATCATAGGCGATATGAACCGAGGGAATCACACAGGCATCGGCAATCAGAGCAGTTTTTCCTCCCGGCTCCACCTCGGCCATGATCATCGCCCCGCCACCATTGGCTTCAACGTGCTCCGCTTTCTCGGTCCGAGCATTATCACCACGGTCACAAATGACAATCTGGCCATCAAACAACCCATTAAAGCTGCCAGTACAAGTCGCATCCCCATAATCGCCGGCATAAACAATATCCGCCGCATCATAGCCTAACGAGAGCGCCAGACCGGAAATCGACTCTTTATCCGCATCGTCATCGACAAACTCCAGCGTGTTGACATAGCAGATATCGTGGGTGGTGGCCGCCACAGAGGTCAACCACGGGATAATTCCCGGTGTATCGACCGTTTCTTCACCGGGACCGTCATTGCCTGCGGCTACGGCCACATGAATCCCCGCCTCCTGAGCGGCCAGTAATGGCAATCCGTATTCCGTGTCTGTCCACGGATTTGCCTTCCCTCCCCCCAGTGACATATTGATGACATCAACCTCATCCATCACCGCCTGTTCAATGGCAGCAATAATGGCATCTCCGGAGAGTGACCCATCGGCCTTTTCCGTGTTGTAGGAGATAATATTGGCGTGCGGTGCCACACCGGAAATGATCGCGGACAGGTAATAACCACTATCCAAAGTCACCGCCGCATCATAGACGATGTTGCCGGCAGCCGTGGCCGCGACATGGCTACCGTGACCATCAGTATCGACATTGATTTCGCGGTCATCCGCCAGCACCCAGGCACCGATCAGCTTGTTGTTGCAGGGAAAGTCAGCATCATAATCGGGGTTATCCGGATCGCAGACGCCGTAAAATTTTCCCTTCGGATTGTCGTGTTCATAGCCATCGCCACCCACTTCAAAAAAGGACGGATTATGGGGATTGATGCCGGTATCGATAATACCGACCACCACCCCTTCGCCCATGGTGCCGAACGGCGGACTGAACAACGCGCCATACCACACCAGAGGCGCATTGATCCAGGCGACACCAGGCGAGCAATCGTGGGCATACGGCCACTCGATGGTCACGGTTTTATGATCGCCGCCCGAACCGCAGGCCGCCATCAGCAAGGTCAGCACCACGGCAATGCCCCACCACATCAGGGTTGCCGACCGCCGCCGACACAATGCCTCGGCCGCCCCCCAGCACAGGGCGCACACCACCAGCACCAGGGTCACCGCTGTCATCCGCTGACGGTTGTTGAGTGGCGCATGACGGGTAATCGTTTCACTCGGGGGCTTGCCCGACTCATGCTGGCGCGGCTTAATAACCTGTTCCTGTTGCACGCGAACCACGCCGGGGACCTTGCCCAGCAGACTGGCCTGCGCCGCAGTCAAATTGACACTGACGCCGTTGAAGGTGATGGCATAGGCGTGAACAACCTCCAGCGGCGCGCCAAGAACCGCCTCAGCCTGACTTAGAAACAACTGGCGTTGCTGGCTCAGATATTCGCTATACGCCTGTGCGGCCGGGCTGGAAAGATCGAGTCTGTCTGTCCCGGCAGCACGCGGATTGGTCGCCGCATAGCCGGGAATATCGCCCTGATACAGCGCCAGAGGTTGCCCCTCCAACTGAACGATATAGCGACTCTCACCCTGCTCGGTGATCATAGCTTTGCTTGACGTGCCTCCGATCACGGTTTGCGCCATCACCGGTACGACAGGTAATGCCATCAGGGCCACGATCAGAAAAACACGCCACACCAGTCCTCGCATCACAGACCTTTGGTTCATTTTTCCACCTTCTCCAGCTCGGCACCACGGTCACGCTCAAGATCCATGGTTGAGAAATCTCCCCCTTGCGGCAATAACAGAGTGAACCTGTGCAGCGGCTGCAGTGCAACCGTGGCCTGTTCGACATCAAAGGCAAGGACATGACCGCCCTGTTGCTGATCAGCACTGAGAAAATGGAGATGATAGCCGGGCACATTCACCCCTTTGACAAAGGGCGGACAATAGAAGCCAACCAGGACACCGCGCACGTTGTCCATTTCAAATACCGGCTGGTGTTTGACCACCTCGACCAGCGGCGGATAGGGTTTATTCTGTTTGGGAACGCTGCGGGTTCGCACATGTTTGAACAGCCCCTCGACCTTGAACGCACAAAACAGGTTAGGTGAACCCATGATCTTATCCATCTGCGCTGTGAAAGCGGCAAGATCAGTGCCCTGTTCGAGCGACAGGTGTCGCGTCGGCGCAAAACGGGTTACCGAGGCAAACGGTGTCGTCTCGTTATCACTGACCGGCATCACGTGGCCATCCGCAGGCACACGAAACACCTGGCCATCGACCACCACCATCTCACCATCGAGGCCATCAAAGGTGCCAATGCCGAGATCACCGTGCTGCTTCAGATCTCCAATGGTCGTCACACCGTCATACATGCCGCCGAGTAAGGCATCAATCGTCGAAATCTGTACCAGAGCCGGTTGAGCGGCAAAAACAACACTGCTCCAGGTCAGGAGCAGCAGGCACACCAGTATGTATCGAGACATCTTTGTCATTGATCAATCCTGTCGTTTAAAAAAATCAGAGGGAAAAATCCACACCCAGCGTCGTGTCGCCGAGGTGCAGATGCGAACACTGCGGGGCGCTTTCAGCAATCACCCGGCCACGGCGAATGACTTTAAGGCGGGTGGCCCGCAGGCGTAGAGCCTCAATGGGATCAGGCGCCTGCAAAACTACCATGTCGGCATAACATCCCGGCTCCAGGCCATAACCTTCAAGGTTGAGAATGCGTGCCGCGTTGCGGGTAACCGCGCCAAACAGTTGCTCCATTTCAGTGGTACCACTCATGTGCAGGGCATGCACGCCCATGTGCGCCACTTCGAGCATGTCGTGGCTGCCGAGGGGATACCACGGGTCGACTATGTCATCGTGCCCCAGAGCGACATTGATTCCGGCGGCCAGCATCTCCTTGACCCGTGTCAGGCCGCGCCGCTTCGGATAAGTATCGTGACGTCCCTGCAGCACCATGTTGACCAAGGGATTACAGATGGCATTGATCCGCGCCTCGGCCATCAGCGGCAATAATTTACTGACATAATAATTGTCCATGCTGTGCATGGAGGTCAGGTGGGAACCGGTCACCCGCCCCTGCAAACCACAGCGCTGGGTGTGATAGGCCAGACTCTCGATGTGACGCGACAACGGATCATCGGATTCGTCGCAGTGCATATCGACCATCAGACCGCGTTTGGCCGCCAGTTCACACAGTTGACGCACCGACTCAGCACCATCATCCATGGTGCGTTCAAAATGGGGAATGCCGCCGATGACATCGACGCCCAGATCGAGGGCGCGCGTCAGTTGCGCTTTGGCCTTGGGGTCGCGCAGATAGCCGTCCTGGGGAAAGGCGACCAGTTGCAGATCCACATAGGGTTTGATCTGTTCGCGCACCGCCACCAGAGCTTCAACGGCACGCAACTGCGGATCACAGATATCGACATGGGAGCGAATGGCCAACGTGCCACGAGCGATGGACCACGACAACAGCTTCATGGCCCGCTCGCTGATGCGCTCCACGGTCTGCTCCGGCTTCAGATCGCCCCACAGGGCAATCCCTTCCAACAGCGTTCCGCTGACATTGCGCCGCTGCTGATCGTGCAGGGCCAACGTCGCATCCATGTGAAAATGGCTGTCGACAAACGGCGGTGTCACCAACTGACCGGCGGCGTCAATCTCCTGCGTTGCCGTAATCGCCAGATCGGGACCAACCTCGACGATGCGCCCATCACGACAGGCGATATCCACCAGATCATTCCGACCAACTGTCCGTGCCCGTTTTACCAGCAAATCGACCATACCGTCCTCCGTCAGTCACACCACCGTGGCTAAGAATCTGTTCTCTTACCTCAATGACATCACACCCGTGCGATCACCATCAGACATCCGCTGCGACAGCAGGCGAAGGCGTTAGCACATTGACCGTGCTAAAGACGGTCAGATTGGCAAACACGCCGATCAACAAACCATCAAAACCGCCGGGGCTACCGAGCATGGCGTTCCACACATAGACACCGACAAGACCGGCCGCAGCACCGGCGACAAAAGCCAGCTTCGATGCGCGGTAACCCAGCAATGTCGCTGCCAGCGGTACCAGGATAATTGGCGACCAGAAATTGTAGGCATAGATGAGGATATCGAGCAGGCTTTGAATGCGGATGGCAAAGATAATCGCCAGACCTCCCGTCACCAAGGTGGCCAGCCGCGCCCACAGCAAACCGCGCTGCTCACTGAGCTTTTCCTTACGCAGCGGATTGACGATGTCGTTGACAAACGCCACCGAAGCGCTGTTGAGAAACGAGTCGGCAGACGACATCACCACGGCAATAATCCCGGCGATCACCAGACCACGCAGGCCGATAGGCAGAGCTGATTGCACCACATAGGGAATGGCCTGGTTTGGATCAATCTGCGGATTGAGCGCCAGAGCCACCAACCCCAGGCAGCCGGAAACAGCAAAGAAGGGAATGGAAAACATCCCGCTAAAAAACGTCCCCCGACACAAGTGGCGGATATCCTTGCTGATGAACAAACGACGCACATAGGGTGGCACCAGGGTTTCACCAAGCAGAAAAGTGAGAAACAGCGAGAGGAATTTAACCAGACTGATCGATCCGAACACCTCCAGATGACCGGAAGGTAAACGACTCTGCATCATCTCAAGACCGCCGAGACTGTAAATACCGAGAATCAATGACAGAGGGATACCAAGAGACAGCACCACAAACTGCAGCACATCGGTGGCCACGACGGCCCGCATACCGCCGATCGTATCGTAGACAATGATGATCCCCATGCCGATCAGAATTCCGGCCGGAACAGAGATGCCAAGAAACAGGTTGAACAGATAGCCCATGCCGCCGATCTGGGCACCGAGGATACCGGCGCACAGCAACACCGAAAACACACCGGTAACCACTTTGCCGACCTTGCCGTAATCCACCTCCATCACGTCACCCACCGAAATAGCCTTGGGAAAGCGTCCGGCATTAGGGGCAATGTAGCGCGCCACCAGCAACTCTTTGAGACTGAACCCCCACAGAACTACGATATTGATAATACCGACGGAAAAGACCTTTTCGGCATTGCCCATGGTGAATCCGCCGCCAATAAAGGAAGCCGACAGTGTCGCGGCAATGATCAACGAATTGTAGTTACGATCGGCAACAGCGTATTCTTCCAGTTCCGTGACCCGACGTCCGGCCCACAAACCAACGCCAAGAATACACATCAGATAGACGACGATGACGATCTTGTCGATCAATGCCAGTTCAACCATGTTCACCTCATAAAAAAGTTATGACAGCAGGAATTTTTAATATCTCAGCAAGTCGTTGCGACCCGATTTAACCCAAAGGCAGTGAAATCTTACATAAAAAACAAAATCCACAGAACTTTCAACTTAACTTTTTATTCTCATCAACACAAGCTTTGAGATTAATTTTAGACGTCATAAATGATGCGCAAAAAAAAAGGCGCTCCTTATCGGGAGCGCCGGACACATTCATCACAGCATGTCAAATATCAAATAGTTTGGTCGCGTTAGGCAAACGTGGTTTTTAACTCAGTTGGCACCACCAAAAACCGGTGCCAGTTTCTTCCAGATACTCCTGCCCTGTTTTTCACACACCTCACGGGCGCATTCCAGGGCCAGTTGCAACTCGTGGCAATCCTCTTCGTCGTGCGGCTCCATGGCGTGATAGAAAATCCCTGCGGCACGCGCCTGGCGCAAAAAGCCCATCTGTGCATCGTCAGCCAGCAGGATGATTTTCAGATGCTTCTGCAGATAGCGGAAGATCGGGATGACATCCAGCACGCAACTGCCGTCAAAGGTTTTGCCCAGCAGCATGATCGCCGTCTCCTCTTCGCGCAACGCATCAATGGCTTCATTGAGTGTGGCGACGGGTTTGGCAACACACCCGGCCTTTTCAACACACTGCATCAGTGCGTCGGTTTCAGCAGGAGACTGGTAAGCAATAATCACGGGTAACATGGGTCGCTCTCCTGTGTGAGAGGCGATGCCCCGGTTGTGGGAGCCGGGGCATCCAGTGCAACGCTAACCTCAAAAGCACGCTTAATGCGATTTCTGTTCGGCGTGCTCTTTGGGGCTGGCAACGGCTTTGACGATGCCGAACATCACCAGAACAGCCGGGACCAGTTGAGCGACAACGATCAGGGCGCAGAAGCCGAGAAATGCCCAGACCAGGAATCCGCTGTTGTCGACGCGGCCAGCGGTGGTTGCGGCCAGCGAAGGTGAAGCCATCATCAGGGTCAACAGAGCAGTCAGAGCGATGTTTTTAAGTGCTTTCATGGTTTTGGTTCCTTTCGTGTTTTGTGCTGTGAATGACATTAAATAAAGAGTTAAGCGTTGTGCTTATGGCTGTGATCGTCGGAGTGTCCGAGAACGCCCTTGACCATACCGAAGCCCATGACCAGGGCCGGGATGAGTTGACCGACCACGATCAGACCGATAAAGCCGAGGAACAACCAGGTCAGCAGACCACTGTCGGAAGATTCCTGTCCGGCAAAGGCCGGAACGGCTGCGATTGCGAGAAGTATCAGGCTGGTGGCGATTTTTTTCAGGGCTTTCATGACGTCCTCCTATGGTTATGCAATGTTCGCTGCTTGTACTCGTTATTGAGTGTTGTGCGTTGTTCTTGCCTTTCTGATATAGCGAGAGACGTACCAACTTTAGAAAATAACCATTTTTTCTATGTAAGATACTGTTTTTACAGGTTTTTCTTTGCAGCTACGCAGTGACTCCCCGCTTTCAGACAAGACGAAACTGTATAAAAAAGCTATGCATCTGAGTGTCATCGCATCTTGCTCAAGATTAAGCTATCTTTAAATTATCTTTTAATTTCAAAGGGTTAGCTACTGCATAACTAAGCCATACATTTTGAATGGTTTTTATATTTTTTATTTATTCATGGTTCTCGCAAAAATCCGTCCCTGGCTTTTCTCAAACACACCTTGAAAAGAATCACCTCAAAAAGTTCATATAATCAATTCGTTGCAACAAGCACGACCATTTTTATCGTCTTTTCCTGGGCTCCGCGAGACCTTTTGCAAGAGGCTCATTCGCTTTTTTTTTCGGGAAAAAAGACCGTTTCTTGATCTGGATCAAATACCTGACCGATTGATTCCTCTATTCTGCTTCTCAACGCAGCCATTCCCCTCAATTAAGGACAACAGGCATGAAACGCATTCTGGAATTTTTTGGTTTCTCTCAATCCTCAAACTCAGCCCAGGAAAGGAAACTTCCCATGGAAAACATGTTTTGCTATCAATGCGAACAAGCCGCCAACGGTGGCTGCTCCAAGATTGGCGTCTGCGGTAAGCAGCCCGAGGTTGCCGCCCTGCAGGACCTTCTCGTCTATGCACTGAAAGGGATCGCCTTCTGGGCGGATAAAGCCCGCGCCAACGATAAAAAAGATGCGGAGATCGACCGTTTTATGATCGATGGCCTGTTTGCCACGGTGACCAATGTCGACTTTGATGCTGCAGCCATTGAAAAACTGATCCGCCAGGCGGCGGCATTGAAAGACAAGGCTGCTGCTCTGGCCGGACCAATTGCCGTTGACATTCCTCAGGCCGCGCAATGGCAGCCTGCGGCAACCCAAGGCGAACTGATTCTCCAAGGCGTTCAGCATGGCGTCAAAGATCCGGCCCTTGATGCCGATGTGCATTCTACGCAACAGATTCTTATTTACGGCATGAAAGGCTATGCCGCCTATGCGCATCACGCGCTGGTGATCGGCCTGGAAGAGGACGAGATCTACGCCTTTACCCATCGTGCTCTGGCCGCCACCCTCGACACCTCGCTGGGCTTGATGGATTACGTCAACCTGTGCATGGAATGTGGCCGTATCAATCTGGTGACCATGCAACTGCTCGATAAAGCCAATACCGACAGCTATGGTCATCCGGTGCCGACGCCGGTTAATCTCGGCACCAAGGCGGGCAAAGCGATTCTGGTGTCCGGTCACGACCTGCGCATGCTCGAAGAGCTGCTCAAGCAAACCGAAGGTAAAGGGATCAACATTTATACCCACGGTGAAATGCTCCCAGCACACGGTTATCCGGAACTGAAGAAATACAATCACCTGGCAGGCAACTTCGGTGGTGCATGGCAGGACCAGGCCAAGGAGTTTGCCAACTTCCCCGGCGCGATCATTTTCAATACAAACTGCATCCAGAAACCGGCTGAATCCTACAAAGATCGCCTGTTTACATGGGGTCTGGTGGAATGGCCCGACGTGCCGCACATTGATGGCTGGGATTTTTCCGCCGTAATCGACAAAGCTCAGGATTGCGAAGGCTTTAACGACGCTCCCGGCAAAGAGATTCTGGTCGGCTTCGGTCACAATGCGGTGATGAGTGTGGCAGATAAGGTGATTGAAGCGGTTAAGGCGGGCGATATTCGCCACTTCTTCCTCGTCGGTGGCTGCGATGGTGCCAAAACCGGACGCAACTATTACACTGAATTCGCTGAAAAGGTGCCGGAAGACTGCGTCATCCTGACTCTGGCCTGCGGCAAGTACCGCTTCAACAAACTTGACTTTGGTGACATCGGCGGCATTCCGCGTTTGCTCGATATCGGTCAATGCAACGATGCCTACAGCGCCATTCAGATTGCCGTGGCCCTAGCCGGGGCCTTTGACTGCGACGTCAACGAGCTGCCGCTGTCGATGATCCTGTCGTGGTACGAGCAGAAAGCCGTCGCCATTCTGCTGACGCTGCTCCACCTCGGCATTAAAAACATTAAGCTCGGTCCAACACTGCCGGCGTTCATTACTCCGAATGTGCTCAACTTTTTGGTTGAGAACTTCAACATCGGTCCGATCACCACAGCCGAACAAGATCTGGAGCAGATCCTCGGATAACCTCCCTTTCCCCTTCCGAGTCTCTCCTCAGGCCGATCCGTCCCAGCGGATCGGCCTATTTTTTTGCGGGTTCCGTATTATGGGAAACCAACTGCAGGAGCAAATTTATTGGCGAATCGAGCATTCTCCTCTTTTAAATATATTGGATTCGCGGCTGACCCCACTCTTACAACCTATTGTTGCAACAATGTTGTCGTACGCCCTCAATTCACCTAAAGTGTCTACTCATATTTCAGGTGCATGAGTACGGAAACCATCCTTTTCAGTTTTCTCCCCGGTTAAGGCGTGGAAAAAAAATGATTTTATGTTAGAAAAACATGCAAGCCCTAACACAAACCTAACAATTCGCCTCTATACAGGCGAACGAACATTTAAGGCAAGGTGAAAGGCTATGGTCCATGTTGTTTTCCAACCTGAAATCACGTCATTTTTACACACCGGGTCAGGCTGTGCAGCCTCCCGGTTTTTTGCTGTATACGCCTTGCCGTAGCTTGACCACCTTTTTCCGAATCTGGAAAGGATAACCACACCTTATGGGAACTGAATTCTTTATGGTCGGGGTTGGAATCCTGATCATCATTGCCATCATCGACATTGTCGTCGGCGTCAGCAATGATGCGGTGAACTTCCTCAATTCCTCCATTGGCTCCGGTGTCGCCACCCGCCGCACCATCATGATCATCGCCAGTCTCGGCATCATCGCAGGCGTCACCTTTTCCAGCGGCATGATGGAGGTGGCCCGTAAAGGAATTTTCCACCCGGAATTCTTTACCATGCCGGAACTGCTGACCGTATTTCTCGCGGTCATGATCACCGATATTATCCTGCTTGACCTGTTCAATACCTACGGCATGCCGACATCGACCACCGTTTCTATTGTGTTCGAACTTCTCGGTGCGGCCGTTGTCGTCTCGCTGCTCAAAATCATCTCCGCCGGAGATGGCCTGTCGACCATTGCCAATTACATCAACTCGGCCAAAGCGTTTACCATTATCATGGGTATTCTGCTTTCCGTGGCCGTATCGTTTGTCTGTGGTGCCGTTGCCCAGTTTTTCACCCGATTGTTATTCACCTTTGACTACCGCCAACGCATTAAACGTTACGGTGCTCTGTGGGGTGGACTGGCACTGACCTCGATCACCTATTTCATCCTGGTGAAGGGCGCCAAAGGCGCTTCGTTCATGACGGCGGAAAACATCAGTTGGATCAAAGGCAACACCCTGCTCCTGATCGGCATTATCTTTGTTTCCTCCGCTGTGATTCTGCAAATTCTCCAACTGATGAAGGTCAACATTCTCAAACCGATTGTTCTCATCGGCACCTTTGCTCTGGCCATGGCCTTTGCCGCCAATGACCTGGTCAACTTCATCGGCGTTCCACTGGCCGGCCTGCATGCGTTTAAGTCGGCCATCGCCACGGCCGATCCGCTCACTGTCACCATGGGTGCCCTGGACAAAAAAGTGCACTCGGAAACGCTTTACCTGCTCATCGCCGGCATTATCATGGTTCTGACCATCTGGATATCACGCAAATCCCGCAGTGTCTCCGAGACCGAAATCAGCCTCAGCCAGCAGGATGAAGGGGCGGAACGTTTTGAATCCATTGGTCTGTCACGTGCCATTGTCCGCCTGGTTCTGCATATCTTTGATACCGCCAAACTGGTGGTTCCCAAACCGGTCCGTCATCTGGTCAGCCGCCGACTCGACCCCACTGCCGCACCGCTGCCCACGGAAGGAGGCACCACCGCATCCTTTGACCTGCTGCGCGCTTCGGTCAACCTGATGATGGCCAGTGCGGTGATCTCCTACGCCACGTCCAACAAGCTGCCACTGTCCACCACCTATGTGACCTTCATGGTCGCCATGGGCAGTTCGTTTGCAGACCAGGCCTGGGGCCGTGAAAGCGCCGTCTATCGCATCACCGGTGTTCTCACGGTTATCGGCGGCTGGTTTATGACGGCTGTGATCGCTTTTACCTGTGCCGCCACTTTTGCCACCGTTATCTTCTACGGTCAGGCACTCGGTGTCATTGTGCTGATTTTGCTCGCCGCCGGCCTGATCTACAATGCCCATTGCAAACATCGCGTTATGTCCGGCGAAGCGGAAAAAGAGAAAATTTTCAACCTCAAGTCCGTTGAAGAACCACTAACAGCCATTGAGACAACCTTTGAACACATGGGCCTGTTACTCGACGAGATCCGCACCTCACTGGACAGCACCCTTGAAGCTCTGTTTCGTGAGAACCCGGATCAGTTGCGCGTACAGCGCAAGCGGGTGAAAAAGATTCAGCGCTGGTCCAATGTCATCAGCGCCAATGTTTTCAAAGCCATGCGCGTGCTCAGCCAAACGGGACTGGCGGTTTCCAACAAGTACCCTCAGACCATCCGCCGCATGCAGAAACTCTCCGACGGCCAGCGTGATATTGTTCTGCGCTCTTATCGTCATGTCGGCAACCATCACAAAGGCTTGCTGCCGGTACAGATTGAGGAGCTGCAGCAAGTGCGCGAACTGCTCAACGAAATCCTCACGGAAGTGGAAGAAACATTCCACCGCCGTCGCACCGCCGACCTCGACAGTCTGCGCCGAAAAGATGAACAACTGCGCACCCTGGCCGCCATGCTTGACGAAAAGCAGGCACTGCGCATTCACGACAATTCGTCGAAAACGCGTTTGAGTATCCTTTACTATGCCATCGTCGGTAATGCGATGATGCTGTCGAAACAAAACCTTGAATTGCTGGAAATTTTCGAGCAATCGTTCGGTGAAATTGATTAACAGGGTGGTGAAAAATCCTTACTGAATCTAAAAAAACCCCACATCTTTCGATGCGGGGTTTTTTAGTGCAATCAGTCCGCCGTCCGGCAACTCTGCTGATCCTGTTCCACCCTCTGTCGCACCTGATGGGCTGCCGAGACCATATTGCGCAGCGCTGCGCGCACTTCCGGCCATTGGCGGGTTTTCAGGCCGCAGTCCGGGTTGATCCACAATTTCTCTTTCGGCACCACCTCCAGTGCCCGCCAGATCAGATCGATCAGTTCCGCCACTTCGGGTACACGCGGGCTGTGGATGTCATAGATGCCCGGCCCGATCTCGTTGGGATACTCAAGGCGACGGAAACCTTCAAGCAGGTCCATGTTGCTGCGGCTGGCCTCAATGCTGATCACATCAGCATCCATGGCGGCAATCCAGGGCAGAATGGTATTGAAATCGCTGTAGCACATGTGGCTGTGAATCTGTGTGGTGTCGGCTACACCCGCGCTGGTAAGGCGAAAGCAATCCACGGCCCAGCGCAGATAGGTTTCGGCTTCGTCCTTGCGCAGCGGCATCCCTTCACGCAGGGCGGCTTCATCGATCTGGATCAACTGAATCCCGGCCTGTTCCAGATCCTGCACCTCGTCGCGCACGGCCAAAGCCAGTTGTCGGCACACGACATCGCGCGGCAGATCGTCGCGAACAAAGCTCCAGCACAGCATGGTCACCGGGCCGGTGACCATCCCTTTGATGGGTTTGTCGGTCAGGCTTTGAGCGTAGCGAATCCATTCTACGGTGATGGGGCGCGGTCGCGACACATCGCCGTAAATGATCGGCGGCTTGACGCAGCGGCTGCCGTAACTCTGCACCCAACCGTGTTCGCTGAAGCAGAAGCCATCCATCTGCTGGCCAAAATACTCAACCATGTCGTTGCGCTCCGGCTCACCATGCACCAGCACGTCCAGGCCCAGTACGTCCTGTTCACTGACGGCATTGTGAATCTCCGACTGCATGAACGTGCGATAAACCTGTTCGCTGACCTCGCCGCTCTGATAGCGACGACGCATGAGGCGGATGGCGCGGGTTTGTGGAAACGATCCGATTGTTGTGGTCGGCAGCAACGGCAGGTGCAGCCACTGGGCCTGTTGCGGACGGCGCAACGCGTAGGCTGTGCGTGTGTGCATCGCATCGCAGACCTGGGCGGCTCGCTGACGGACCAGAGGCCGCTCCACCCGCGAATCACTGCGGCGACAGTTCTGAATGCGGTCACTGCCACGCAGCAGTGCTTCGTGGTCGCCGTCATCGAGCAAGTGGGCCAGCAAGGCGACTTCGCGGCACTTCTGCACGGCAAAGGCCAGCCAGCTTTTGATGGCCGGATCGAGCTGCTGCTCCTGAAACAGGTCCACCGGCACGTGGAGCAGGGAGCTGGTGGAGCCAATCATCAGCCGCTCGTCACCAATCATGTTGCGCAACCTGTCGAGCCGCTCCCGGCTGCAACGCAGATCGTTCTTCCACACATTGCGTCCCTCGACGATCCCGGCGGAGACCATCATGCTTGTTGGCAACTGTTGAATGATTTCAGTCAAGTGCGACTCGTTGCGCAACACATCAAGATGGATGGCATCGCAGCCGCTGGCCGCGATTAACGGCACGGCCTCATCCAGGCGACCAAAGTAGGTGGCCAACAGCACTTGGCACGATCCGGCCGCCTTCTTGAGCTGTTGCCAGGTCGTTGTGGCCTGTGCTTTGCCTTCCAGAGACAGGTCAGTACACAGTACCGGCTCATCGATCTGAATCCAGTCGCACAGCGGTGCCAGCCGTTGAATCATCTGGCAATACACATCAAGAATTTGCGGCAGGAACTCCCAGCGATTAACGCCGTCTTCCTGTTTGCTCAAAGAGAGAAAGGTGATCGGTCCGATCAGAACCGGTTTGGGCCGCAACCCCAGAGCCAAGGCCTGGTGGGTTTCGTCGAGCAGTTTGCGCGATGCCAGTTGGATGTTGGTCTGGGCGGAAAATTCCGGGACCAGGTAGTGGTAATTGGTATCAAACCACTTGGTCATTTCCATGGCCGGGATATTGCGTTGCGCATCGCCACGCGCCATGTGGAAATAGGTGGTCAGGTCGACATCACCGTTCACCGTACCGAAACGGGGCGGCACCATGCCGAGCATGCAGGCGGTATCAAGCATCTGGTCATAAAGGGAAAAGTCACCAACCGTGACCAGAGATAAACCGTTGTCGTACTGATAGCGCCAGTTCTGCTCACGCAGAGTTTCGGCGCAATGCAATAATGCTTCGGCGCTGCTTTCGCCACGCCAGTAGGCCTCCAGGGCCCTTTTCAATTCTCGCCCACGACCAATCCGTGGGAAACCTAAAACATGTGCTTCCATTGACGTTCTCCTGTCTGAAACGCGAGACAAATGATTGTGTGTGAACAGGACGTCTTCTGGCTTCCGGCTCCCGTGATCCTGCGCCCTTCCGGTTGATATCAACCGTGGTGGCAGGGGGATTATCTATGCCGGTTACAGCGGCGCGCCCGCGACGGATTTTCACCGTCTTCCGTTTCCTGTTCGCCTTGGCGGATGCTTGATCCGCCTCCTCATGTGTTTTGTTTGCACACCTCCTTACCTTGATTTTCGCAAGCGATCCATTACGAAGCCAGGTTAACTGCGCATGGTTTGCAGCACCAGGGTTTCTCCCCACGACTCCACCAATGCTTGCATCTGTTCTAACCGACCCTCTTCACGCAACCACGGATCAACTGTGGTACGAAACTGATGGGCCACACCACTGGCGCGCAACAGCTCCGCGCTTTGCCGTGCCTGTTCTCCACTGGCGGGACATTTGGTGATCGTTTCGTAGTCGTCAAACGGGGCTTTCAAGTCCATGCCCACCCAGTCGCACAGCGGCAACAGAGCCCGCAGGCGGTCGGAATACGCACCATTGGTATGCAGGGCCACTTTCATGCCCAGCTCTTTGACGGTGTGCATGGCATCAATCAACGCTGTTTGCGCGGTGGGTTCACCGCCGCTGAACACGATGCCGTCGAGCAATCCGCGACGTTGTTGGATGAACGCCACCACCTGTTGCCAATCGAGCTGTTGTTGGCCCTGCTCCGGGATCAGTGCGGCATTGTGGCAGTAGTGGCAATGCCAGGGACAGCCCTGGCAATAGACCACTGCTGCCAGTTCACCGGGAAAATCGATGGTGGTGCAGCGGGTCAGGCCGCCCACCTGTAAAGCGGAACTCAACGGGTGCGTTCCTCGTTGAAGAAGCAGCGTTGCTGGTGTTCGGACTTTTTGCCAGAGTTGAAGGAACTTACCGGGCGGTGGTAGCCCATGACGCGGGTCCAAACTTCGCAGGGTTGGCGTTGGCTGTCATCGATCTGATTTTGGTTTTCTTTCATGGTTTGGCTCCTTTGTTGTTTGTTGTGTTCTTTTGTTTAAGTTCACAGTCTCAAGGCCAAGATCTAAGTCAAGGTCAGGGTCGCCGGGATTCGCCCCGGCAGGCGACATCCTTTTGACTTGCCGCTCAAAAGGATGCAAAAACCGGCTGAACTTCTCCTGAACCTGGATTCACCGACACTGAGTCGATTTCCGTGATGCTTTGCTTATCCGGCTCGCCGCCCTTTAGGTCGACGAATCGTGCGACTCATCATCCTTGGCGTAAAACCGTGATAACGCTCTTTCGTCTTTCTTTATCTCTGGTGTGGCACCGATCTAACGGGCGGGACGGTGCCCGCCCTACGCCTGTGGGTTATTTTGCACCCCAGCCCTCCAGCTTAGCACCGAGGGAACCCGTAGGGCGCATTGGGGTTGTTATTGATCAGGTGAACGAGAGGTGTTGCTTGAAATTTTTTGCGTCAGCAAGGCAGAGGGAGGAGCCATAGTGATTCTATGGCGACGACCGATAACGCTGCTGACGTGAAAAAGATCTGCAACAACTTCGTGAAGTCTGATTGATGACAGCCCCTTGGGAGTCGATTTTGCGCCACTTTTGTCGACGCAAAATGTGGCCCGACGTGTGGGCGCGGAAGCCCACGTCACGTGCGTACCAACATCGCGAACGGATGTCGTTGCATTGACGCCCTTCCCTCAACAGACAATTTAACTGTTCGCTTGCGCTAACTCCTCATCACACAGCGGACAAAACGGATGCTCTCCAGCCAGATAGCCGTGTTTCGGGCAGATGGAGAATGTCGGCGTAATGGTCAAATAGGGGATGCGGTAATTTTCCAGCACCCGTCTGACCAGCTTTCGGCAGGCTTCGGGGCTACCGATAGGCTCGCCCATGTACATGTGAAACACGGTGCCGCCGGTGTATTTGCGTTGCAGGGTTTCCTGCAGCTCCAGCGCTTCGAACGGATCATCGCTGAAGCCGACCGGCAGTTGCGATGAGTTGGTGTAAAACGGCGCATCGGTTGTTCCGGCCTGGATCATATCCGGGAAACGCTTTTTATCCTCGCGGGCAAAGCGGTAGGTAGTGCCTTCTGCTGGCGTGGCTTCGAGGTTGTACATGTGGCCGGTCTGTTCCTGATATTCCACCATGCGTTGCCGCACGTGATCCATAAAACGGATGGCAAACAGCTGGCCCTGTTCGCTGGTGATGTTGTCCTGATCATCTGTGAAGTTGCGGATCATCTCGTTAAGACCATTGACACCGATGGTGGAGAAATGGTTGCGCAGGGTGCCGAGATACCGTCGCGTGTAGGGGAACAGGCCCTGATCCATCTGACGCTGAATGGTTTTGCGTTTGACTTCCAGGCTGGTGCGCGCCAATTCAAGAAGTTCGTCAAGACGGGCGAGCAATCCGGCCTCATCCCCGGCAAACTGATAACCAAGACGGGCGCAGTTGATGGTGACCACACCGATGGAACCGGTCTGCTCGGCGGAACCGAACAGACCATTGCCGCGTTTGAGCAGTTCGCGCAAGTCGAGCTGTAAGCGGCAGCACATGGAGCGCACCATGTTGGGTTGCAGCTCCGAATTGAGGAAATTCTGGAAATACGGCAGGCCGTACTTGGCGGTCATGCTGAACAGCCGCTCGGCGTTTTCGCTCTCCCACGGAAAATCCGGCGTCATGTTGTAGGTGGGGATGGGAAAGGTGAACACCCGCCCCTTGTCATCGCCATTGGTCATCACCTCAATGTAGGCGCGGTTGATCAGATCCATCTCGTCCTGCAATTCACCGTAGGTAAACGGCATCTCCTCGCCACCGATCACCGGCACCTGGGTTTTCAGATCATCCGGGCAGGTCCAGTCAAAGGTCAGGTTGGTGAACGGGGTCTGCGTGCCCCAGCGCGACGGCACGTTGAGGTTGAAGATCAACTCCTGCATCTGCTGTTTGACCTCGTCGTAACTCAGGTTGTCCTTGCGCACGAACGCGGCCAGATAGGTATCAAACGAGCTGAACGCCTGGGCTCCGGCCCATTCGTTCTGCAACGTACCGAGAAAGTTGACGATCTGACCGATGACGCTGGACAGGTGGCGTGGCGGAGCCGCTTCCACCTTGCCCGGCACACCGTTAAAGCCTTCCTGCAACAGCATCCGCAGCGACCAACCGGCGCAGTAGCCGGACAGCATATCGAGATCGTGAACATGCAGACTGCCGTCACGGTGCGCCTCGCCCAGTTCCGGGGCATAGACGTGGTTCAGCCAGTAGTTGGCCGTGACTTTGCCGGAGATATTGAGGATCAGCCCGCCGAGCGAATAGCCCTGATTGGCGTTGGCATTGACCCGCCAGTCCGACTGATCAAGATATTCATTGATCGACGACGCCACATCGACCACGGTTTTCTGGTCCTGACGCAGTTTCTGATGCTGCTCACGATAGACCACATAGGCACGCAGCGTGGCAAAATGGTTGGCGGAGATCAGCGTCTGCTCGACCACATCCTGAATCTGTTCAACCTTGGGAGCCTGAAACGGAAAACGGTGGCGCAACACCTTAAGGGTCTGCTGGGTGAGCAGAGCGGCTTCACTCTCATCGAATTCACCGGTCACTTTACCGGCACGGGCAATAGCAAAGCGAATTCGTTCGCTGTCAAACGGCACACTGGTGCCATCGCGTTTCACGACTTTGGCGGGTAATACGACACTGGCAAGCTGGTGGGCGTGTTCGGTCTCTGGCATCGACTGCTCCTTCATCAGGTTAAACCGCGGCACAGGAGACAGTCTGCACCGGAAACACAAAAAAGTCCGCAGGGGCCAAAGCTCCCTGCGGACTTCGCGTATTTAAAATCCGGATGCATGCGTCACTCTCCCTTTACCACGAGGAATCATTGAGTGTTGGGATCAGGCAGGTCTTCTGGCTTACGCTTCATCCTTCAGGCGCCTTCCCGGTCGAAACCAGTGGCATGGAGCCTGTTGTCCACGTTTACAGCGGCGGGTCCGCGGGGGAGTTGCACCCCTCTTCCCTATCAAGCCTCACGAGACATTTAAGCTCCCGTTGGGCACCGTGATCCAATATGACGTCCACATTTCAATGTGGATATTTTTGGTTATCTTTATCCGAAATTGTGGTGAGTGTCAAGCGGATTCACAACATATTGTGGTTTTTGATACGACAGCACTGATTGATCACACTCTCATCTCTCCGTTCTCATGTCACGGATCTTGGCCAAAGCCAGACAAGCTCTTTCTGTTGCCACCCTTGTCGCCATTAACCATCCACAATGAGCCAACCAGCGCAAACATTAGCGTTTTTTTCTGGCTAATTTCCACCCAATGCCATCCAAAATTCGCCCACAAATTTAGCAGGATTGTCCAACAAAGCGGCACACATTTATACACCGCGGAGCATTACCCTAACTAAGTTGTTGATTTATATTAAAAATAGACACTGGCACGACTTCTGCTTTTCAAAACGGTTGGCTGCCACCCGTCGATAGCCTTTTCAGCGTGCATTGACGCACGTCTTCATATCGTGGAGGATATTTATGAAGTTCGGAACAAAGTTGTTTCTTGCCTTTTTCCTTGCCGGATTGACCCCGTTTGCCATCCTGGCCATTGTGTATCTAAACAGCGCCACCGATTCACTTTCCCAATCCGCCTTTCACCATCTGGAAAGTGTTCGCGATGCCAAACGCGCTTCAGTTGAGCGTTACTTTGAGACGGTTTCCAACCAGATGCTCTCGTTTGCTGAAGACCACATGGTGGTCGAAGCCATGGGCCAGTTCAAAGACGCGGCAGCCAACTTCATTGCCGACAATGACTACTCCGCTGATGACATCACGGCCATGCGCGGCAAATTGAGCACCTATTACCGCAACGAGTTCGCCACGGAATACCGCCAGCGCAACGACGGCAAAGCGGCTGAGGTCAACCGCCCCCTGTCGATGCTTGATGACGACTCCATCGCGCTGCAATATCACTACATTCGCGCCAACCAGAACCCGCTCGGTTCCAAAGAGCAGCTCGACCGCGCCGCTGACAACTCACGGTACAGCACCCTGCACGAGAACTTTCACCCGGTCATTCGCAACTTTTTACAGCGCTTCGGATATTACGACATCTTCCTCGTCGATTCCAAAACCGGCGACATTGTTTACTCGGTGTTTAAAGAGCTTGACTACAGCACCTCACTGATCGACGGCCCTTACGCCAACACCAACTTTGGCGAAGCGTTCCGCCGCGCCAATGCCGCCACCAGCAAAGACAGCGTTGTGCTGGTCGACTACAAACGCTACTTTCCGTCGTACAACGATCCGGCCGGATTTGTCGCCTGCCCGATCTTTGATGGCGACACCAAGATCGGTGTGGCCATGTTTCAGTTTCCCATCGATGTGCTCAACGCCATCATGACCGAGCGCTCCGGCCTCGGCGAAACCGGTGAATCCTATCTGGTGGGCAGCGACTTGCTGATGCGCTCCGATTCGTACCTCGATCCGACTCATCACACAGTACGCGCCGCTTTTGCTGACCCGCAAAACGGCAAGGTCGATACCGACGCCGCCCATGCGGCGCTGACCGGCGCCACCGACAGCAAGATTATTATCGACTACAACGGCAACCCGGTGCTGTCCGCCTACACCTCGGTCAAGGTTGGCGATACCACCTGGGCGCTCCTCTCCGAGATCGACGTCGCCGAAGCCTTTGCCGAGATCACCCGCCTCAAATGGCTGGTGTCGGTTCTGGCCATGATCTGTATTGGTGGCATCATTGCCGGAGCCTTGCTGCTGGCCCGCTCCACCACACGACCGATCCGCAAAGCCGTTGCCATGCTCACCGACCTCGAGCACGGCAACCTCGACAGCCGCATGCACCTGACCCGCCGTGACGAACTGGGCCAGATGGGCGACGCCATGGACGCCTTTGCCGACAACCTGCAACACGAGATCCTCACCGCCTTTGAAAAACTAGCCGCCGGAGATTTCACCTTTGAAGCCACCGGCCTGATCAAGCAGCCGCTGGCCAAAGCGAATTCCAGCATGACCCAAGTGCTTGAGCAGGTGCGCTCCACCAGTGAGCAGATCTCCTCCGGCAGCTCACAGGTTGCCGCCAGCAGCCAGACCTTGTCGCAAGGGGCCACCGAGCAAGCCAGCTCTCTCGAAGAGATCGCCTCCTCCATGACCGAGATCGGCGCTCAGGTGCGTCACAATGCCGATAATGCCCATCAGGCCAGCGTACTCGCCGGTGAAACCAAAACCGCCGCCGAACAGGGCAACACCAGCATGTCCGAGATGATCAGCGCCATGGACGATATCAACGAGTCCAGCGCCAACATCTCCAAGATCATCAAGGTCATTGACGAGATTGCTTTCCAGACCAACCTGCTGGCCCTCAATGCCGCCGTCGAGGCCGCCCGCGCCGGACAGCATGGCAAAGGCTTTGCCGTCGTCGCCGAAGAGGTGCGTAACCTCGCCGCCCGCAGCGCCAAGGCCGCTCAAGAAACCACCGAGATGATCGAAAACTCCGTAGGCAAAGCGCAAAGCGGCAGCCGCATCGCCGCCGAAACCGCCGACGCTCTCAATGAGATCATGCAGCGCGTCACCAAGGTCACGGATCTGGCCGATGAAATCGCCCAGGCATCC
This sequence comes from Desulfuromonas acetoxidans DSM 684, assembly GCF_000167355.1. Classification (NCBI taxonomy): domain Bacteria; kingdom Pseudomonadati; phylum Thermodesulfobacteriota; class Desulfuromonadia; order Desulfuromonadales; family Desulfuromonadaceae; genus Desulfuromonas; species Desulfuromonas acetoxidans. Next base: position 39,052 of record NZ_AAEW02000019.1, on the reverse strand, counting down.
AACGAACAGACCGACGGTGTCAGCCAGATTTCCCAGGGACTGGATCAGATTGATCAGGTCACCCAGCTCAATACGGTCAGTGCTGAAGAGAGTGCCGCCGCTGCCGAGCAACTCTCGTCACAGGCAGATCAACTGCATACCATGTTGTCACGCTTCAAGTTGAGCCAGACAACGAAGATGATTGCCCGTTAGTGAAACAACAAAGCCCGCATCGAGTTCGATGCGGGCTACTTTTTAATTTTACAAGCTACGTTAGAAGTTACACTATGGCCCGAGCACGAGTTTGAACACGAGATTGCAATGCATCACGAGCCTGAACATAAAGCTCAGCCTCAGCATTCTCTCTATCTGCCAAGGTAATCGCTAAGGAATATGGCTCTTGTGCGTCTCGTTCAAGGGACCAAGGACTGTCCTGACGCGTAACGACTACAAATATTTTATTACCGTTGGATAAAGGCTGTATAAATTTCCAGCGAGAGACTTGTAATGTGCCTGTCTTGCGCGTATCGTTTGGCAACCAGCGATTATTACTACGTTCCCCCATCCCTTCTTCACGGTTACGTCTAAAAGCCCGAGTAACTTCTTCAAGGCTAGAAGCTGCAACTAACGTGAACCACAATTTTGAACTGCGATAATCAAGACGAGTTGTTCGTACTACAGGGCTATATGCCAATGCCACAGTAATTTCTCTCTCACGCCGTCCCCGGCTCCAAAAACTTTCTGGCATCGGCAATTCAAAGAAATGATGCCGATCATTATCAATATGTTCTTCAGCCAGAAGAGTGACTGTGTCGTTCAGTGAGCGGTATAGCGCTGTCTCATCAACTTGGCCATAACCAATCAAACGTAACAACTTATCTCTCCCTACAGAATTATCTCTTGGATTGATCAAATCCACACAGGGCTGAGGCCAACGCGCGTGTGCCCCAAGAAGAGCACGTAATAAATTAGGATTAGCATTCGGCACCTCGGCTAGCAACTTTGCCGCTTTATGAGCAACTTGGGGTGCAGCATAGCTAGTACCAATATCTTCGGCAAAAGGTACACCAGTTGCGAAACCACCATTAAGAGAAACAATTCCCAACCCAGAATATCGTACACGGCCTCCATCACGCATTAAGGCAAGATTACCAGCATGTTCGATTACATCAGGCTTAATTGCGTTATTCACAGAAGGGCCACAACGCGTCAATGGAAAAGGCTGCCCACTTCTAGCAAATACATAATCTTCAATAGTATTAGGATACCTTTGGGTCTCACGAGTAGCTTCGAATGTACTTAATCCGCCAACAGTTAATGCATTGAGCGCTGTAGCAGGATCCAACAACCGTACCTCATCACTAAAGAGATAGTCTGGATAAGTGTCAATGGGATTCTCCGGAAGGTCTTGCAATGACAAGTTTCCAGTCGGAACAACAAATAAAACACCAAGTTCACGCGTTAGCCGATCTAGAGTATAAGCTAATCCACGAACATGTCGACCATCATATACTTTGTTGAGGTCTCCATAGCTTAGGTTAAAAACTCGGCAGCCATACTGCTCATAAATGTCCAGAACAGCAGTCTCAACAGCTTTCTCGACAAACTCGGTTTGATCGTGACCATCGTCTTCAAACACCTTGCCAGAGAATAAACGTAGCTGTGGAACAAATTCGCCTTGTTGAATACGTGTGTGGATATCGCCATACAAGGCCAAACCACCAACAAAAGTTCCATGCCAGTCTGGAGCCGTGTCATCAGGACTACGCTGAGGCTCAAGATAACCCTGCACATCACCCACAGCCTCCCCTAGCAACGTATGCCCAGGCGTTAGTCCTGAATCAAGTACAGCGATTGAAGGAACACCATCAGGAGGAGGATTAATTGGAGGAAACTGGTTAACATCAGTAGAAATCAAGCCAATAGAAACCCCGAGTCGTGGAGGCAGGTCAACAGTGCGTACATCCCTGTAGCGTAATAGCTGATTAACCTGCTCATGGTTGCAGCGTATTCGGACCATTAAAAGTGACGGCTGAATAATTATATCAAGCTGCTCAGCCCCCAAATCCCGCAGCCATCTAGAAAATGCTGCAATCAGCTCTTCACGTTTATCTTGACGCTCTTGAGGCCACAGCTCAACATCGAGCATGAAGAGATCATTATTCGGTAGACCCTCGTTACGAAGAGCTACCCCTCTGCGATCTTCAGCAGTCCAGTTGTCGAAATCTTCAATAGCATACAACAACTCCTTACGTGTAACGACACCATCTCGCGCTAAGGTAGAGAGACGGCTTTCGAACTGGTTAAGTCCTTCTTCGGTTGTAAAAACGAGGACAACAGCCTCATCCTCTTGACTAACTATTTCAACTCCAGGAATAGCTTCAAAGTTAGGAACACTTTTATCTCCCGAATGAAGCCGTAGCTTGAGCAACTTCCGGTTGTCGAAGCCATCCAAATCAGTCGTTAATTCCCGCTGTCGGACCTGACTAAACCGCCTTCCAAGTGTAGTACCATACGCTTTTGGATCATCGGGGCGATAACCACCCCTATATTGTCGAGGATGTCTTTCAGTTAACGGATTTTCTCGATCAAACCGCAAGTGTTCATAGTCCATTCCCCCCCTCCATTACATTTCAACTATTACGATGATATTCACGAGCCAAAGCCATATCAAGATGCTTTTTTTCAAGAAACTCTCGATTGGCTAGAATCATTTCTTTAATAGATCTCCGAAGTACTCGTTCAATGTCAGCGTGTGACATTCCCTTAAATAAAGAGCTAATTTTATTATCGTCAGCTTCAAAGTTGCGCCTCACCCCAGAAAGTTTCAGTGTTAGTAAGCGCTTGATTTGCTCAAGGTTAGGCATTTCAAAGTTAACAACTTCATCAAAACGCCGCCAAACAGCTTTATCGAGCAATGATTCGTAGTTAGTTGTTGCTATCAAAATACTTTCACCACGGTAACTATCCATCATTTGCAATACTGCATTGACAGAACGTTTCAACTCACCATGGTCGGCACTGTCTCCACGATCTTTAGTCAAAGCATCAAACTCATCGAAAAGAACTACTACTGGTTGTGCAGAAATATAATCAAAAACTTTACGCAAATTTGAAGCTGTTTCACCTAGAAATGAGGATATAACGGAATCAAGCCGGACTAAAACAAGAGGCATAGAGAGACTATGAGCAATTACTTCAGCCGCCAAAGTCTTTCCACAACCGGGAGGGCCACAAAATAAAAGTTTTTGAGCAGGTTGCAGACCATAGGATCGCAATACATCCCCCCGGGTATGCTCAATTAGAATTTCATCAAGGGCTGATTGAGCAGTATCCGACAAAATCAAATCTTTATCTTCTCGAACTACAGCTCGCTCTTCAAGCAGAGGCAGTCCATTGTCCTTATTAAGGGGAGATGAAGAGATTGAACTCAGGTTTTTCCCCTTATTGACAAGTTTTGATTGGTCACCATAAAGTAGCCGTTCAAGATCATTAGCAAGTAAATGGTGATTTTTGTGGCGCTCTTCCTTAATAACAGCTTCAGATGCTGCGCGGAAAGCATCTGAGTCACCCTTTACTCCCGACTTGATCAACTGTCTAAGCATTTTCCCGCTGGCCATATTAATATCCTCGCTAAATTATTTTTTTCCCGATAGAACCAACCGATTCCGCTTAAGGGGAAATTTACTTTTTCGAAGCCTTCTGTGCCCATAAATTCAGCCCGTGTAAAAATAAGTGAAGCGATAGAGCTTACGAGCAATTTTTCAATGAATCATCCTCCCTATAATAGACCAAGCTAGAAGTCTTCTTCAATGTATTAGGAGAATAGTACGGAAGCGGCATTTTCTCTTAATATTTAAACTCATAAGTCCTTTATCTCCCCACCATCAGCCTTCACACCTTTAAAACTCCCCCGTTTCTCATCCCCACGCGCAAAACGGAACACATTCTTATCCACACAACGCTTGAGGGTGATATCCACATAGGTCGTCTGATTGGGTGCGACAATATCGGTCAGTGACACGCCATCAGAGCGGAACTCGGCCCACTGGTAATAGGAAAAGCCCTTTTGCGGACGGGCGATGACGCGGATACCAAACTGACTATCTTTGATTTGGTGAAATTGATCGACATCGATGTAAAACACCAGGTTGCTGGTTTTGCCGTTCATCTGGCGATCACGCAGAAAGCTTTTCGGCATGATGTTAGGCTGATAGCTTTTGCCGCCGAGCAGCAGGATGTCGTAATCGTCTTTGCTGAAGGTGTTGCCCTGATCGTCTTTAATGCGGAATACCAGCATGGCGTAGCGGTCACAGTCTCTTTGCTGACAGGCTTCGGTTTGCATCGTTTCAGTCAGGGCGTTCAGCTCTTCCGCACGCTGTTGATAGCCATCGGCTGACTCGATTTGCAGGCATTTGAGGATATCGGCGACAACGGGCTGCGCTGCGCCTTTATCTTGTTTGATGCTGCGCATGATGCCCATATCTTTACCGGAATGGCTGTATTGATTGTAGACTCCCAGCGGCACGGCGGGCGATGTGCGGACCGGATGCTTTTTGTCATAGGCCAACCGGGTGGTGTATGGGCTTTTTCTCAACACCTCGTCGCTCTGGCACACTGAGAAGAAGCGGTAATTCATATTGGCCCCGGCGACACGGACGACGCCATCGCTGCCGGGCTCGGTCAGGTAGTTATTGATAAAGTCGTAAAACTTGCGGTCAATGCCCTGCCCGGTAAGAACGAAGGGATAAATATTGTGCGCGGCATAGTCGTAGTGCAGGCCGCTTTCGTTGAGGCGGCGTTGTCGTTCACTGCCAAGGCACAACCAGTCAAGCACGCGCTGCCCCGGTTCAACACCTTTAAACCAGGCATCAATGCGGCCGACACGTTGCTTGCCGAGGATCGCCAGCGAGGAGCCATGATTGGCCGGTGCCAGCATCACCAGATGGCACAGTGGTGTGGCACTGAGCTTTTCCGGGCCATAAAAGCGATTGAGCCAGTAACGCACCACCGGGCCGCCGGTGGAATGGGTAATACACGAGAAGGGTTGAATCTGATCGGCATTGTCGGGCAGGTCGTGCAGGGCTTGGTGCAGGCCACGGGCAATATCGTCGAGGGTGACTTCGTCGTGAAAGCTGACGTATTTACCGAGATAGATGTGGTGCAGATCAAGTGACAGGTCGTAATCGGCTGAGGCGGCTTGCAGCGCCTCAGGCAGTTGGCCGTAGGTGTCAGTATTAGTGACACTCCAACCATGAACAAAGATCAAGCGCATGATAGTGACTCCCAGGAACATTGCATGACAATTCATTCATAATATGACGCTCACTATCGGCTCCCGGTCTAATTTTGTCAAGAAAAAGTATTAATCTGTTAACACTATTCATCTTGGACAACCTTGTCGGTTCACGTTCCCTGCTACGCACATGACGTGGGCTTTCGCGCTGCTGAACGGGAGGGCTGGGCTGCTAAATTACACTCTGCCGCAAGGGTGGGCACCGTCCCACCCGTTTGATCGGTGCCACGAAAGAAATAGAGAAAGACACAAGATCGTTATCAAGGTTTTACCCCAGCATTGATGAGTCGCATGATTTGCCGAGCTAAAGGGAGGCAAGCCGAACCTGTAAAGTAAAACGGAAACAGATTCATTGTCGGTGAGTCCAGGTTCAGGAGGTGTTCAAGCTGGCTTTTGCATACTTTTGAGCGGCCAGTCAAAAGTATGTCGGCTGCCGGGACGAGACCCGGCGGTCTTGACTTTGATCTTGATCTTCAGTGGTTCGTAATTCGAAGCTGATCGCGCTGACGTTTATCACGTTCGGTGCTGCTGAACGGGAGAGCTGGGCTGCTCAATAACACACCACTGAAGGGCGGGCACCGTCCCGTCCGTTTGATCGGTGCCACGAAAGAAATAGAGAAAGACACAAGATTGTTATCAACGTTTTACGCCAAAGCTGATGAGTTGCACGATTCGTCGACCTAAAGGGCGGCGAGCCGGATCTGCAAAGCATAACGGAAACAGACTCATTGTCGGTTGATCTGAGGGCCAGGAGGTATTCAGGCTGGTTTTTGCATACTTTTGAGCGGCCAGTCAAAAGGATGTCGGCTGCCGGAACGAAACCCGGCGACCTTGACCTTGACCTTGACCTTGACTTTGCTCTTGCTCTTGCTCTTGCTCTTGCTCTTGCTCTTGCTCTTGCTCTTGCTCTTGCTCTTGCAGTAGTACGCATAATACGAACAATTGGAGCACAAAACTTCAACGTACGTTTATTTTTTCACCAGATTCACCATCCCAAGGCTAAAAAGTAAACGATCATTGGATTTTCATTCTTCAAATCTCACCGGCTCTTTACCCAATTCGCGAACAACCACTGAACCCGCCATTTTATCGTGAAACCCTTGCTTGCGCCGGTCAACACCAACCCAGATATAACCCAGCATCATCGGCAGAGCAGACACAACATAGCCAATGTTACGCAAAACAGACTGCCCCACAGTCAGCGCTCCACCCGTTTGGGCATCAACGACATTGAGCCGAAAGGCCATCTTGCCCGGCGTACCGCGATAGCGACGCCAGAACCAGATTGTCGCCAGCAAAGGAAACACATAACTGATCATCACTTGCCAAAAGCCGTGAATCATCTGTTGGTCACGCCAGTAGTCCTGGCCATAGATGATGGTCAATGGAATCCCCGTCACAATGGACAGGATCAGCATATCAATCAGGGTTGCAACACTGCGCACCCAAAAACCGGCATATTCCCGTTCCATCATCCCCCCACCTTGTTGTGCTGAATAAGGGATTCTTCCTGCGGAATGTCAACGTTCTCGCCATCGACAATCAGGATTATCCGCCGCTGCAAGGCTTCAGAGTACACCCCAAGCTCTATCAGCTTCCACACGCCCAACTCCTTGACGGCATAGACATAGGCCGTTGCTTCACCTTTGGGACCACTGACCGAGTAGCCAAGTGAAGCCTGCCCACCAGCGGTGCTGACGGAAATATTTCCGGAAACAAAAAAGCCCGCCTCAACAGGCTCACCCAACAGTTTGATCACGCGTTGATTGTGCTGAAGCTGTGCCAGCGACATCGTGTAGGCATCGCTGCTTTTCATGCCCATGGAGATGGAAAGAATCAACGCCGGCAAGCCCACGCACACGAGGAGGAGTCCGGCAAGCCCCCAACGCTTCTGGCTTTTTTTGAAATGCTCGACGCTGCGCCACGTCCGGTTTTGCCACGCCCATTTATTGCCTTTGGCGCCCAGAACAAACGGCATGGCAAAATTGACAATGGGCACAAACATCAGCAAGGCAATAAAGGTGCTGTTGCCGATGCCCCAGATCCAGTTGAGAAAAAAAGCCCCCCAGTTCCACCCTTTGATTTCAGGTGGAAGTGTGCTGTTTTTCCCCTGGCCGGAATTGTTTTCAATTGTAAAGTCCATTGGCTCTCCTGCTGTTGTCTAATCGTTTGAACAGAACTCCAGCCATTTTTTAAGCTGCAACGCACGTTGTTTCACAATGTCCTGGGTCAGTTCTTCAGCATCACCAGCTCTCATCAATAAAAACATTGTCCCAGAACGTGTGGAATATTTCTGATTGAGCAGCAGGGTGTTGAAATCAATGCTCAGGTCCCGCTCTTTGAGCCAGGCTCGCTGCGATTGTTTCAACGCCTCCTGGCCTTGTTTATCCAGTGTGTTGTAAAGCGCATGATAGTAATCGTTCAGCTCCCGATCCCAGAGTTCAGAACCGATAAAGCAGGGAATACCACGGGTCCCTCCGTAGGAGTTATCCAGACAGGTTTGGGTATATTCGCCATAGAATTTTTCAAAATCACTGACCGTTGCGAAGTCGCGCAACGCAGGGAACGCATCGACTTTCTTATAGTCAAAGGCCTGGGCAGACACGCTGTGGAGAACAAGATAAAGACAGGCAATGGCAATTGATATAATGATTCTCATACGAAACTCCCTGCAGTTGTTTTCTGTTCTGTGTTGTAGCCCACCGCATTTCAACAGCGTAAATCATGTATAAACCGGATGCTAAGCCATCAGAAACAGGCTGATTTATCCATAATGCATCGATTACTATCCACCCTGCCTGCACCGGTGTCAATAGAGATCCTTAATTCAACTATTCTCGTTTTTGGCATACGGTTTATTGTTTGGGCGTGCCTCTCGTTGTTTCTGGCTGGTGCCGCCTGACATCGTTGATTACGCTGTTTCCTTTTGACCCGAAATAAATTTATACTGCCCGCCCGCAAACGCCAGAAGAACTTTTTACCGCTCTATGTTATGTTGTGCAATTACGCTACAAATTGGAGTCAAAACACAGCCATGGAACCCTTGATCGACATCGACAACCTCAGCTATGCCATTGGCGGCCAGCCGATTCTGCATGACATCAGCGCGGCGTTTGAACCGGGTCTGATTCACGGCATTATCGGCCCGAACGGGGCAGGCAAGTCGACGTTGCTGCGCAACTTGTGCCGTATCTGGGAGCCTGCTGGCGGCACGGTAACACTGAATGGTCGCGACCTGCGCCACATCCGCCGCCGCGAACTGAGTCAGATGATCACCCTGGTGCCGCAGGAGTCGCGGGTCGATTTTTCCATTCGCGTGTTTGATTTTATTGCCATGGGTCGCCACTCCCATTTAGGGCGTTTTTCGTGGCTGGGCTATCACGATCTCGACATCATTGAGCAGGCCATGGACGTGACAGGCACGCTGCCGTTCAAAGATCGGGTGATTAATCAACTGTCCGGCGGCGAAAGCCAACTGGTGAGCATTGCCCGCGCTCTGGTAACGGAAGCTCCGATCATCCTGCTGGATGAACCGACCAGTTCGCTGGACATCCAACACAAGTTGCAGATTATGGAGCTGCTGACCCGACTCAAGGCACAGGGCAAAACCATTTTGATGAGTATTCATGATCTGGATCTGGCGCGGCGCTACTGCGACACCCTGATGTTGTTGGAGAGCGGTCGCTTGTATTGCCAGGCACCGACGGAAGAAGCGTTTCAAACTGCACACATTCGCCAGGTCTTTCATGTTGATATTGAGGAGAGCGAGACACCGCACGGCGTGTCTCTGTTGTTCTATGCATAAACTGTTGATCGTTTTAACAATCCTGCTGTGCCTCAGCTCTATTGCTTTGGCCGAAGCCAAAGACGGTAATACACTCGACTTTCCCCTGAACATGGCCGACCTGCGTGCCGAGCTGAGTGATGCCCACCGCCCGGAAAGTCGCAATAACCGTTATCCACGGCGCGTCGATTATCAGATCCGCACCTGGAATAAAATCACTGATGCCCTGAACAACCGCTCAGCCAGCTTACTGCTGGAGCAGCAACCGCAACGGGTGATTCCCCACACGGTCGGTTTGACCGAGGAACTGTGGGCGATTGTGCCTCATGAGCGCATTGTCGGTCTGCATGAGAGCAGCCGGGTTGCGGCGTATTCGTTTCTGGCGGATCAATTCCCCGCAGAAATTCCAACCTTTCTCACGGAAGATGCCGAGATGGTGATCGGCCTGCAACCGGATCTGGTGATCACCAGTTTTTATTCGTCGGCGGCGTTCAAGCACCAGCTTAATCTGGCGGAGATTCCTCACGTTGAAACCGGTTTTTTTGGCGGCATTGAGGATATTCGTGACCAGATTCGCCTGTTTGGCGACATGCTCGGCGTTGAAGCCAGCGCCCGTCAACTGTTACAAACCATGTCGCACAACAGTGAAGCGATCTGCAACGTGGTCACGCAACGACTCGACGGCCAGGTGCCGACCCTGCTTTACTATGACCGCATGGGCTTTGTTGCAGGCAAGCACACGTTGTTTGATGCGTTGTGCCAACGCCTCGGCGTAAAAAATGCGGCCAGCGAGCACGGCATCGGCTTTTTTAAACAGGTCGGCTATGAAACGGTGCTGAAGTGGAACCCGGATATCATTGTGGTTCCGGCTGACAGCGGCCTGAAACAGCGCCTCACCGGCCAACCGATTCTGGCCATGTCGAACGCTGTCCAGCAACACCGCATTTATGCGATTCCTGAATATTACCTGACCGCATCATCTCAATTTGTTATTGCCAGCCTCAATTACCTCGGGGGGATTCTCAATGACGAGTGAGGCCCACCGCACTGCCTTTGGCAAACCGTTTCTGGCCCTGTTGGCCACCCTGGTATGTCTGTTACTCGGCATGATGCTATCGGTGTCTATCGGCTCGTGGTCGATCACGTTGTCGCAGATCGGTGACATTATCGGCCATGTGCTGGGTGGCGGCGCTATTGACCCGGCTGACCCCATCGGCACCATTGTCTGGTATGGTCGCATTCCTCGCACGCTGTGTGGTGTTCTGGTTGGCTTTTCACTCGGCTGTGCCGGTGTGGTGATGCAGGGGGTGTTTAAAAACCCCATGGCCAGCCCAGGCATTATCGGCACCAGTTCCGGCGCGGCGCTCGGTGCAGTGACAGCCCTGTACTTCGGTCTGGCGGCCACCAGCCTTTATCTAGTGCCGTTGCTGGCGGTGACCATGGCTTTCTTTTCGTTGATGGTGGTACTGGCTGTTGCCACCAGTGGCGGTTTAACCTCACGCTACACGTTGCTGCTCGGCGGCATCGCCTTTAACGCCATTTTTACTGCCATCACCTCAGTGGTGATTGTGTTGTCGACGGAACAGTACGACATGGCCCGCAAGATTGTAAGTTGGTTGATGGGCGATCTGACCAACCGTTCATGGGAACATGTCCTCATCATTGCGGCCATTGCCGTGGTCGGCTTTATCGGCTCTCTGCTTTTTGCCCGCGATCTCAACATTTTGATGATCAGCGAAGAGCAGGCACGCAATTTCGGCGTGCGCGTCAACTGGTCGCGCAATATCCTGCTGGTGTTTTCCGCTTTACTCACCGGTGGCGCTGTGGCTGTCGCCGGCGGCATCGGTTTTGTCGGCCTGATTGCACCGCACATGATGCGCAGTCTGGTGGGTTCCGACAATCGCCTGTTGCTACCGGCCTCCGGTCTACTCGGTGGCGCGCTGGTGGTTTATGCCGACTGTCTGGTGCGACTGGTCGGCAGTGGCGGCTTGCGCATCGGCGTGCTTACCGCCCTGCTTGGCGGTCCGTTTTTCCTGTTTCTGATTATTCGCGACCGTAAAAAATACGTCTATTTTTGATCGACTGTCACGACCACCGAGTTACCTCACCTCAGGTTGTTTTCAACAGACTCTTTTAACGGATTTGACGCTCTTTTTGTATACCATTCGGCCTCTGTTCACATGCTGAACACCTGTTTCAGAACGGCACAGTTTCCCTATTCTCCCACTCGACACCGCAACCACCCTTACTGCGAATAAAATACCTTATTTCGATAGTTTAGCCATACTATTGCCTCTTCGAACATCCCTGATAAAGTGGTTGGTACAGTCTTTGCGTTTTTACCTCGTCCAGCATTGGTTCATTTGACGGCCCTGTGCTGAGTTATTGACACCTCGTGGTCTTAGGGGGTGTTCTCAATCGCACTCCAGATCAGGGGCCGCCGATTGAGACCAGCCCTTAAATCTCCGAGCCGCTACCACCTACGAGCGTGATCATGGTGGTCCGGCCGCCAGGTGGTCCCGGAAACGGTATCGCCCCCCATGTTTGGAAAGGAGATTTCCGCCATGAGCGATGATTGTTCACCTGCAACAACGGAGAGAACCCATGGATAAAATTTTTCGCGTTAACATGACCGACCTGACCACCACTGTTGAAGATGTCCCTGAAGCATGGCTCGGCCTCGGTGGTCGTGCTCTGACTTCAACCATCGTTGCTACCGAGGTTGATCCTGAATGCCATCCCCTTGGCCAGTTCAATAAGTTGGTTTTTGCCCCCGGCCTGCTCAGCGGCACCGCTGCGGCCCAATCCGGCCGGATGTCCTGCGGCGCTAAAAGTCCGCTGACCGGCGGCATCAAAGAGAGTAATGCCGGTGGCACTACCGCTCAGCAATTTGCCCGCATGGGCATCAAGGCGATGATCATCGAGGGCATGCCCAAAGAGGACAAGTTCTACAGCCTGCACATCACCAAAGACGGCGTGTCTATCGCTGAAGAGTCCGAGCTGCTCGGCAGCGGCAACTTTGCCGTGATTGATGCCATGGTGGAAAAATTCGATAAGAAAATCGGTGTTATCACCATTGGTATTGCCGGTGAACTGAAGATGGCGTCCGCTAATATCTCGGTGAAAGACCCTGACGGTAAAATCCGCAGCCACGGTCGTGGCGGCATGGGTGCGGTTATGGGTTCGAAAAAAATCAAGTTCATGACCGTGGATTCCGAAGGTGCCGGTGCGGTGCCCATCGCGGACCCCGACACCTTCAAAAAAGCCGCCCGCGTGTTTGCTAAGGCGATGCTGGATCACCCGGTCAGTGGCGAAGGTCTGCCCACGTACGGCACCAACATCCTGGTGAACATTTTGAACGAAGCCGGTGGTCTGCCGACGAAAAACTTTCGTTATGGTCAGTTCGAGCCGCACGACAAGATCAGCGGTGAGACCATGCACGACACCATTGTTGAGCGTGGTGGTAGCCCTAAGCACGGTTGCCATAAAGGCTGCATCATCCAGTGCTCCCAGGTGTACAATGATAAAGACGGCAACTACCTGACCTCCGGTTTCGAGTACGAGACCATCTGGGGCATGGGTGCCAACTGCTGCGTCGACAATCTGGATCAGATCGCTGAAGCTGACAACATTATGGACGACATCGGCATCGACTCCATCGAAGGTGTGGTCATGTTTGGTGTGGCCATGGAAGCGGGCATCCTGCCGTTCGGCGACGGCGAAGGGATTTTGCGCATGCTGCGCGAAGAGATCGGCAAGGGCACTCCTCTGGGCCGTATCCTCGGTGGTGGTGCCGGTTGTGTTGGCCGCACTTATGGTGTCACCCGTGTTCCTGTGGTTAAGAATCAAGCCATTCCCGCCTATGACCCACGCAGTGTTAAGGGGATCGGCATCACCTATGCCACCAGCACCATGGGTGCCGACCACACCTCCGGCTATACCATTGCGACCAACATCCTTAATGTTGGCGGTTTTGTTGATCCGCTGAAAAAAGACGGTCAGGTTGAGCTGTCGCGCAATCTGCAGATCGCCTCCGCCGCCATCGACTCCACCGGCATGTGTATCTTCATTGCCTTCCCGGCACTGGATATTCCCGAGTGTCTGCCGGCATTGATCGACATGATCAACGCCCGCTTCGGTTGTGCGTTGACCGGTGATGATGTCACCGAGCTGGGTAAGAAAGTCCTCAAGCTGGAGCATCAGTTCAATCTTGATGCCGGCATGACCAACAAGGACGATCGGCTGCCTGAGTTTTTCAAGACCGATCCGGTTCCGCCGCACAACGCGATCTGGGATTTCAGCGACGAAGAGATCGACGAATTTTGGAACTTTTAACCTGATCACTTACCCGCGTAAGTGATCGACCCCATACGAGAGCTGCTGTTCTCTCTTTGCCGGATGTGCCCTCCCCTCCTTGGGCACATCCGGATTTTTTCGTTTTGGAGACCGACATGATGACGATAACCATCAAGCTGTTTGCCCAGTTTCGCATTGATCGTTTCAAGGAAGAACAACGCAGCTTTTCCGCGCCACTGACCTCTCGTCAACTTCTTGGTGAATTGGGTATTGCCGTTGAGGAACTGGGCGTCTTGATGATCAACGGTCGCCATGGCGATGTCGATACGCTTCTTAACGACGGTGACTCCGTCGGGATTTTCCCTTTGGTAGGGGGAGGCTAGTATGTGTGATGTACAACTATGGATTGAAAACCACGCCTCTTCAGGCTTACTGAGTTGGGCCGACCAGCAGGCGGCGGCCAAACGCTTTAATGTCAGCGTTGCCTGCATTGAGGCGATCAGCCTGAAACGTGGCATTCTGCCGACTCGCTACCAGCGCAATGGCGCCATGCTCAGTTGTCACGACCAATTGTGCCTGTTCAGCAGTCACGTTGCCGTGGTCGGCTGTGGAGGTTTAGGCGGTTTCGTAGTCGAAGAACTGGCCCGCCTCGGTGTTGGCCACATCACGATTATTGACCCCGACGTGTTTGAAGAACATAACCTCAACCGCCAACTGTTCTCCTCCACCGATGTGCTCGGTTGTGACAAAGTAACAATTGCGGCGCAGCGCATTGCTCAGGTCAATCCCGCCACTGTAATCACGCCAAAAGTGAAGGAATTTCGACGTGATAACGGCATTGGCCTGCTTGCCGGTGCCCAGGTGGTCGTAGATGCACTCGACTCTATTGCCACCCGTCTGGAACTGGCTGAAGTGTGCCGCGAGCTGGAAGTGCCACTGGTACACGGTGCCATTGGCGGCTGGTACGGCCATGTCACCACACTGATGCCGGAACATCACCACCTGGAACAGATTTATCAACAGCCTGACTCCAGAGGGATTGAAAAAAAACTCGGCAATCCTTCCTTTACCCCGGCCGTGATCGCCTCTCTTCAGGTGGCGGAAGTAAGTAAATTGCTTCTGGATCGCGGCGATCTGCTTGACAATCGCCTGCTGATGGTTGACCTGCTTGACATGGAATTGTCAGAAATTTCGTTTTAACCGATGAAACTGCGATGACATCCAAACCCGGAATGCAACCACCCGCTAAACCAGAAAAGGGCCGCCGAAGCGACCCTTTTTCTGTTTGGGCGATTGATTGTCTGCACCTTTAGAGTTGATACGAAAAATGATCTGAACATTTGTAATCGTACAGCTCTACCAGGTCGTCGTTGATAAATCCACTGAAGTGCGAATCGCTATCATGATCGTAGCCATCGAACAACTGCCCATAAACCGATAGACAGGTGTGCTGCTCTTCCTGAGGCAAGACCATGCAGAAATTCTCACCATCGGCACTACGCACCATGCCGCACTCCCGCTGTTGTGCCGTGGATTTAACCGGACGCAATTGGCACATCTCCGTCAGATCACGCTGAACATTTCCATCCAGATCCAGAACGCTCATCTGCAGATTCTCCTGCTTCGCCAACTTCGCCGCAACGTAGGCAATATACGCCCTTAGCTCACTTTTCATTGTTTCCTCCCATACAGTGAGTAATAAACTCCAGCAGGGGCAGCCCCCACTGGATGCCAGAATCAACGCGAGTCGTTGATCCTCCTCCGTATAAAACAATTCAAGAGAGTAAGATGCGATGCAAACGATACTTATACTGTATACAATAAAAAATGTGATTTGTCGAACTTGGCGGGTGTTTTTTGGCAAAAAAATAAAGGCTCCCATGATGGGAGCCTTTAAAAAAAGCTCGGTGTTCCAAAATGTTACAGTCTAGAGGCCAAAAACAACAGCCAATGCTAATGAATCGGCCACCAGCTTCATTGGAAAACGTCGTTACGCGCTGAGAGGATTGTTGTTGGTCAGAGCGTCGAGACTCTTACGCAACAGCATGGTGATACTCATACCGGAATCTTCGGAGATCTCACGCAGAATTTCCATTTCCTCAGTGTTGATACGGCAGGATACGATGTGCTTCTTCGGATGTTCTTTTTTGCGTCCCATAGTCTTTACTCCTGTGAAATTTTGTATGTTAAAACAACGAGTTAAATTAGCTCATCAAACTTGTTTATCTATTTTGCAAAGAGATTGCCAAATTCTCCAATCTTGCTGGAAAAATTTTTAACCCTGTATTTTCAGTTAGTTACCGAACACCCATTCTACAGCACATTTTTCTACCGTTTTGCGCGCGTAACAATGTGGTGCAGGTCGAAACGGAGTGAGACAGTATACGGTGAAACATGAGCCACATGTGGCACACTTTCATGTTTACCACGTATTCCGTCACGCTTTATTCTCACCGTAAAAAACCACCGTGAACACTATGAACAAAATGACCTTAAAGGACTAAAAACAGATTAATTCCAGAAACTTACAATTCCATAAAAGTGGTTCTATGCTGTGTATAACAATAAAGATCAGACACGGTTGCGACACGCTCTTCACCAACCGCGTTGCCAAGACCCCTCAGCTGAAAAGGAGAACCGCCATGTTGTACATCCAGTTCATGTTCCTGCTTTTGATGTTGTATCTGGGAAGTCGTTACGGAGGGATCGGACTGGGCGTTGTTTCCGGTATCGGTCTGGTTGCCGAAGTGTTTATCTTCCAAATGCCACCAACGTCACCGCCCATCACCGTAATGTTGATCATCATGGCCGTTGTCACCTGCGCCTCGGTGCTTGAAGCTGCTGGCGGGCTTAAATACATGTTGCAGGTTGCTGAACGTATCCTGCGTTCCAATCCGCGCCGGGTCACCTTCCTCGGTCCTCTGGTCACCTACACCATGACCTTCATGCTCGGTACCGGCCATGCGGTGTATTCGGTGATGCCGATCATCGGTGATGTTGCGTTGAAAAACGGCATCCGTCCTGAGCGCCCGATGGCTGCCTCTTCGGTGGCCGCCCAACTGGGCATTACCGCCAGCCCGATCTCTGCCGCTGTCGTCTACTATCTGGCACAACTGACCAACATCGATGTCACGATCACCCTGCTGTCGATCCTGAGTGTAACAATCCCGGCCACGTTTATCGGCCTGATCGCCATGTCTCTGTACAGCATGCGTCGTGGTGTTGAGCTGGAAGATGATCCGGAATATCAACGCCGCATGCAAGATCCCGATATGCGTAAGCGCATTGAAGAAACCACAGCAACCACACTTGATGAAGAACTGCCGGCGTCTGCCAAGCAAGCAGTGATCCTGTTTGTCCTCGCCCTGGTGACCATTGTTATTATCGCCATGTTCCCGAGCATTCGCACGATCGCTGACGCCGCTAAACCGATCAAGATGTCGGTGGTTATTCAGATGATGATGCTGGCCTTTGGTGGCATCATTCTGCTGGTGACAAAAACCAAAACCTCCAAAGTGCCTGAAGGCGTGGTCTTTAAATCCGGTATGGTCGCCGCCATTGCCATCTTCGGCATCGCCTGGATGAGTGACACCTACTTTCAGTTTGCCATGCCGAGTTTCAAAGCCGGGATCCTGGATATGGTTCAAGCCTATCCGTGGTCGTTTGCCCTGGCCATGTTCATCGTCTCCGTGGTCGTTAACAGTCAGGCTGCCACCTGCCGCATGATGCTGCCGGTCGCGCTCGGTATGGGCCTGTCTCCAGCGCTGGTTATCGGGATTATGCCGTCCTGCTACGGGTACTTCTTCATCCCCAACTATCCTTCGGATATTGCAACGGTGGCGTTCGATATCACCGGTACCACGAAGATCGGTAAGTACTACTTCAACCACAGCTTCATGGTTCCCGGTTTGATCGCTGTAATTACGGCCTGTTGTGTCGGCTATGTCCTGGCTTCGATGTTTATCTAAACTCCACGACGCAACAGGTTAAAAGACAGCGCCCCGATCAGTGATTGATCGGGGCGCTGCTGTTTTAGAAGCGATGCGCTGAACGAGAAATCGATGTTCAAAACACACTCTCCCGAAGGGTGGGCACCGTCCCACCCGTTAAATCAGTGCCACACCAGAGAAAAAGAAAGATACAGAATAGTTATCAACGTTTTACGCCAGCATTGTTGAGACGCATGATTTGCCGAGCTAAAGGGAGGCAAGCCGAATCTCTAACGTATCACGGAAACAGACCCATTGTCGGTTCATCCAGGTTCAGGAGGTGTTCAAGCTGGCTTTTGCATACTTTTGAGCGGCCAGTCAAAAGTATGTCGGCTGCCGGGACGAAATCCGGCGACCTTGTCTTTGATCTTGGTCCTCAGTGGTTCGCAATTCGGAACAGACCGCACTGACGTTCATCACGTTCGGTGCTGCTGAACGGGTGAGCTCGGCTACCAGATAACCACTTTGCTAATTTTCAAAACTAAAATAACGCCGCTCCGGCCGCCCCACCGTCCCGTACACCACATCCGCCGTCAGCTCACTGATCGACACCATGTATTCGAGATAGCGCCGCGCAGTCGAGCGACTGGCGCCGATCTGCGCCCCAACCTCTTCAGCACTCAGCCCCTGTTGCTCCTGGTCGGCAAACACCTGACGGATTTTGGTCAGAGTCAGAGGATCAATCCCTTTCGGCACGGCTCCGCGATCCATCACCTTGGGCTGATGGTGACTGTGCAGCAGCTGGTCGATATCGTTCTGATTCAGGACATCCCCTTGTTCGAGTTGTTGTCGATAAGCGGCAAACTTGGTCAGGGCTTCTTCAAAACGGGCAAACACCGCCGGTTTTACAATATAATCAAATGCTCCGGCACGTAGAGCCTGTTGCACGGCGGCGACATCTTTGGCCGCTGTAATCAGGACCACATCCACCTCTTGGCCCCGCGAACGCAACTGGCGTAGCAGGTCCATACCGTTGCCATCGGGCAAGTAGAGATCAAGCAGCAGTAGATCGGGTTCGAGGATCGTAGCCAGCTCATCGGCCTCTTCATAGGTGGCCGCCAGTCCACTGACTTCAAATCCTGCAACTTTTTCGCAAAACCGTTGATGAAGCTGGGCAATGCGCGGATCATCCTCAACAATCAATACACGTAACGGTGTCATCAACCCTCCTCCCGGTGTGACTGCTTGGGAATCATCACGGTGAACAACGCCCCCCCCAACTCTCCGGTGGAGATAGTCACCTGACCGGCCAGCTCTTTGACCTTTTCCTGAACCAGATACAACCCGACGCCATGCGCACTCGGTGACGCACCCGTATCCACTTTGGACGAATAACCCTTGATAAACACATGCTCCTGCTCTTCGGGCTCAATCCCACGACCTGAATCTTCAATCTCAAAAATCAGATCATGGCCGATATCGGTCATAAACAATTGAATCTTGGCCGGACGCTGTCCATAGCGCTGCGCCGCCTCCAAAGCATTATCGAGCAAATTGCCAAGGATAGTGACCAGATTCTGTTGATTGAGACTGTCGGGAATGTCCGCCATGCTGCTGTCAGGGTCAATGGCAAAGGCCACTTTAAGCTCCTGAGCACGATTATACTTGCCAAGAATGATCGCCGAAATCATCGGGTGCGGCACAGCACGGGTCAAAAACTGAATCAGGCTCTGATAATCTTCGGCCTCGCGCACAATCAGATCAAGGGCCTCATCGTAGGCCTGAATTTGTAACAGCCCGGACAAGGTATGGAGCTTGTTGGAATATTCGTGGGCCTGTACCCGCAGCATCTCTGTGAATTCGCGGGTCTGGCGCAACTCCTCTTCGAGGCGATCCAATTCCTCCTTGCGGCGAAAACTGGCGACCGAACCACTGACCTCGCCCTGATAAATGATCGGCACGCTGGTAAAAAACATCGGCTGGCCGTCAATGACCAGCTCTTTAAAATGGATCTCCTCACCGGCCTGCAGTAACGGTTTGAAATCACTGTTGGCAAACACGTCGGCAACGGTGCGCCCTACCAGTGAGTTGGAACCGTCCAGACCGGTGTGCACAAGGGCCGCCTGATTGATCAGGCGGATGCGTGACGCCGCATCAACGGCAATAATACCGGCACGGATCGACTGGAGAATGGCATCGCGTTCCTGGTAGAGAGCGGCAATCTCCTGCGGTTCCAAACCCAGGGTCTGCTTTTTGACAAAGCGGGCAATAAACGACGCGCTGAGCAGGGCGATGACAATCATCATCAAAATATAGGTGCGCGGTTCGCGCTGATAACCATAGACGATCTCGGCAATATCCTGACTCAAATACCCCACTGCGACAAACCCGATAATCGCGTGCTCCGCATCAAAAACCGGCACAATGCCGCGCAATGAATAGCCTAAGGTTCCTTTGGCTTTTGATGTGTAGGAACGTCCCTCCTCCAACGCAGCGACTTCATCACCGCCGACAAATTTTTTGCCGATACGTTCCTGCTCGGGGTGGGAGAGACGCCTGCCGTTGCGATCAGCAACCATGACATATTCCGCCACGGTTTGTGCACGTATCGCTTCTGCCAGCTGTTGGATTTGCGGATGCTCCCCTTTGGGATGCTGCAGCGCCTCGACCACCACCGGCATCACCGCCACGGAATGGGCAATATCCAGCGCCCGTCGGCCAATTTGCTTTTCGGAGATACTGCCGATCAACCCGGCAAAAATGGCACCGCTGATAAACACTTCAATCAGCGCTACCACCAGCACCAGCACCAGCATCTGGCCATACAAAGTGCGCGGTTCAAAACGGCGCAAGCCACGCAACAGACGGTTCACGTCCATAGATTCCCCTTTATAAAGGCCCGCAGAGCTACGGACAAAAAAAGCAGTTCCAATGTCATCTGCCTGATTTTCTTCATAGTTTAACAGGAAAATTTCATCTTGCCGATGTGTAAACAGTAAACATGACCCCACAGGTTATCTTTTGCCATGGACATTCCTCGGCGAGTGTATTAGGGTGAAAAAATTGAATGATTTTTTTGGCACTTTCCCGGTGGAGGAACCCATGGAACAGTTCGATGTTATTGTAATCGGTTCCGGTGGTGGCACCAAGATCGCACTTCCCGCAGCACAGCGGGGCTTAAAAACAGCTCTGATTGAGCGCGATGCGTTTGGCGGCACCTGTCTGAATCGCGGCTGCATCCCTTCAAAAATGTTGATCTACCCTGCAGACATGATCTACGCCATTCGCAACGCCCGGCGGGTTAATGTTTATGCTGACCAGCAGATTGATGGTGACTTTTCTGCCCTGGTGCAACGCGTCACTAAAACCGTATCGCAAATGTCCGAGCACTTTGCCGACAAGGTCCGCCAGCTCGATCATCTTGATTATATCAACGGCAGTGGCCATTTTGTCGCTGACAAGGTGGTTGAGGTCAATGGCCGCCAACTGACCGCCCCCACTATCTTTATCGCCACGGGTGCGCGCCCATCCATCCCAGAGATACCCGGCCTTGCCGACACACCTTACATGACCAGCACCGAAGCACTGCGATGCGAATCATTACCGAAAAGAATGGTCATTATTGGCGCAAGCTATATCGCCTGCGAGCTTGGTCATGTCTACGAAGCCTTCGGCACCGAAACCCACTTTCTGGTGCGAAGTGCGCTTTTGCGACAGGAGGATGACGATATCCGCACAGCCTTTGCCGACGATTTCCGCCAGCGCCACACCCTGCATATGGGCTTTGAGCCGGTGGAGGTGCGCTGGGAAGATGAGCTGTTCTGTATCCGGCTACGTCATAACGAAAAAGGGACGGAAAAAGAACTGTACGCCGAAGCCCTGCTCGTCAGCACCGGCGTTGATCCGGTCACCGATGACCTTGGCCTGGAACACACGGCAATCACCTGTAATGACAAAGGGTTCATTGAGGTTGACGACCATTTGCAGACGGCGGTTCCCGGCGTCTATGCCCTGGGCGACTGTGTCGGCAACTACCTGTTCCGTCACAGCGTCAATTTTGAAGGGGAATACCTGATGCGCACGCTGTTTGAAGCGCCGAGTGACGAGCCGATTGTGTATGGCGCGGTGCCGCGCGCGGTGTTTACCGTTCCGGAAATGGCTGCCGTGGGCGCTGGAGAAAAACAGCTTCAACAACAAGGCGTTGATTACGTGGTCGGCCGCGCCGACTATGCGGACAGCAATATGGGGATGGCGCGCATGCTGGAGAACGGCTTTGCCAAGCTGCTGTTTGACCGCAACAGCCGTCGGTTACTCGGCGCGCACATTATCGGCGAGGAAGCATCGGATCTGATCCACATGCTGATTCTTGGCTTGCAGCAACAGGTCACTGTCGAGGATCTCCTGCAGATGATCTACATCCACCCGGCACTGCCGGAGTTGATTCGCGATGCGGTGCGGGATGCGCGCGATCAGCTGTCCTGATCCAGTACTCTGTCAATGCTGAAAATTCAAGTGTTGTCAGAGCACTCGTGCCTTGAGCCGTTTTTTGTCGTCATACATGGCGATATCCGCATGCTTGAGCAACTGATCAGCGGTCAGGCCGTCGTCCGGGAAACGACTGATGCCGATGCTGGTGTCGAGGGTAATTGATCCGGCACTGCCGAGATCGATTGGTGTGGCCAGCGCTTCGCGTAATTTTTCCACCACCGTGTCAATCCCGTTACCCTCGGTAAAATTTGACAAAATCACGACAAATTCATCGCCGCCAATGCGTGAGATCAGATCGGATTGCCGCAACGTTTCACCCAGCCGTTGGGCAATGGTGACGAGCACCTGATCGCCATTTTTGTGGCCATAGGTGTCATTGACCGGTTTGAAGTTGTTCAGATCGAGATAAAGCAGGCACAGGTGGTGTTTATTGCGGCGAGCCACGGCGAGACTCTGCTCCAGGTAGCGATTAAAAAAGCGTCGGTTGGCCAGATGGGTCAATGGGTCATGAAGCGCCAGTTTACGATTACGCTGATAGGATTTGATCAAGGCAAACGACAAGATGGCCACCACCGCCGCCAGAACAAGACCGCTTAAACGGAAGGCCAACAGCACCCCGGCGGATTGCCCCCATCCTTCAACCGGCATCATCGCCATCTGCCAGGAGCCGACCGGCAGAGCAATATCCTGAAACACGGCATCTTTGTCAAAAACGCCGGGATCACCGTAAAAGAAATCGCCCGTGGCCCCCAGACTATCTCGTCCGCGCAAGGCAACGGTCAGGGTTGAATCGACGTTGTTCAAACCGCATCGTTGATAGAAGATATCCGCGTCAATGACAATGCTGGCCAACCCCCATAGCGCGTTATCGGGAGTGGTATAAATCGGCACCCGGCTGATAAACCCCCGGCCGCCCTGTACAAGATCAATCGGTCCGGAAATCACCGTTTTACCAGCATCAAATGCACGCTGAATCGCACTCAACTGTTTTGGATAATTGCGGTAATCGAGTCCCAGCGCGGCTTCATTGCCCTGTGTCGGATAGATCTGACAAACCTCTAAGTCTTTGACCAGAGCAATGTTACGGATATTGGGCGCCTGCTGATGCAAGATGCCCGCAACCCGATTGAAATCCTCTGGTGAAAAATCCGGCGTACTGGACACAAACACCACCAAGCCCATGGTCAGGTTGAGTGTGGTATGGATCTCATATTCGATCTGAGCACGCAACAGGCTGGCCTTGGCCATCACCTGATTGCGCTGTTGCGTCAGGTGCAATTGCCGGTACTGATAAGAAAAAAATTCCATCACCGACAATGTCACGATAAAAGCGAGTATGGCCACCGGATACTTAAGTCGGCGATGCGAAAAGCTCAATGTCATCGTGCTGCTTTTCCTTTGTAAGGAGGCGATATCTATCCCTCGCGCTGACGCACCAGAGGATGTTCCGGCAGGAATTTAACAACCATCAGGCTGATATCATCTTCCTGTCGAGCGGTTCCCATAAACTGGTCAAGATGGGCCATGATTTTTTGATGAATGCTGCGTGCCGATTTTTCGACATGACTGGCGAGCACCTGGCGCAACCGTTCGGTGCCAAACATCTCCCCGTCGCTATTGCGGGCTTCCCAAATGCCATCGGTACCAATCAGCAGAATATCTCCGGACGCCAGGATGATCTCCTCTGCAGGCACATAGCGTGCTTCGGCATTAATCCCCAGAGGATACCCGGTTGTAGCTAATTCTTCAATGGTTTCACTGCGGCTCCGGTACCAGAACACTGGTCCGTGACCGGCCGAGTTCCACACCAACCGTGACGTTTGCGGATGGTACTGGCCGCAAAACAAGGTCATGAAACTGTCATCCTGACTGTGTTCAACCAGATGGCGATTGATCACCGAAAACAGCCGTTGCAGATCGCAACTGAGCTGCTCAATGGACAGACGGAACACCCCTTTGACCATGGCCATGAGCAGAGCGGCACCGGCACCGTGACCCGACACATCTCCCACGGCAAAGCTCAGCAACGGGTGCTGTTCATCCGGTAAGAAGAAATCGTAAAAGTCACCGCCAATCTCATCGCAATAACGTGACGACACATAGAGATCAACCGGAGCCTGACAGGCTTCGACCCGTGGCAACAGTTTACGTTGGATCTCGCGAGCCATGGCCAGGGAGTGACGCAGCGCCTGTGTTTTTTGGCGTTCACTGATGTCGCGAATGATGGCGACCAGAGTGCGATGTCCGCCACACAGGATCGAACTGATCGACACCTCGGCGGTAAAGGTACTGCCATCTCGGCGGCGATGACGACTGGCCGGAATCACGTCGCCCTCACCACACAGACAGCGGGCCAGATCAATCTTGCCCTGCTCACTGTCCACCAGCAGATCGTTGAAAGTCTGATTGAGAAAGTCTTCCTGGGAATAACCATACAGACGACAGGCAGCATCATTCACCTCACTGACGGTGCGTCGCTTGGCGTCAAGCAAAATGATCGCATCAGATTCGCGGTGGAAAATCTGCTGATATTTTTCGCGGGCCTCTTCCAGCGCTTGCTGTTCATGCCATTGGCGAGTGATATCACGGGAGATCAGAGCGGCACCGACACACTGGCCAACATCGTCCACCAGTGGAGAGATCGACAAGGAGACAAAAATCGACTGGCCGTCACGGCGCAGATGCATGGTGTGAAAATGGCTGACCCGCTGTCCCTTGATGACGCTGTTAAGCAGTTGACGAATCTCATCGTGCCGCTCGGGAAGACACAGTTGCCACAGGTGTTTGTGGAGGATCTGTTCGCGACGATAACCATAAATTTTTTCCGCCGCTTCATTCCAACTGATGATCCGTCCATCCAGGCGCATGCCGAGAATGGCATCATCGGAGGAGTTAATAATCGAACTAAGGAAGGCGCGGGTGATCTCCATGGCACCTCCTAGTCATAATGCTTCAAAGCATCAGCCAGCAAACCACGGCTGTGTTCATCGTCATGACAGTAGACGCACAGGTTTTCCCAGTTACTGCCGTCCGCAGGGTTGTTGTGATGGTTGCCGTCGATGTGGTGCACCGTCAGAAGATGCAAGGTGTCGAGGGTGAATTCGCGTCCGCATTTGGCACAAATCCAGCCATGCAACGCTAAAGAGCGCTCACGGTAATTGCGATTGTCCTGCTGTTGCGCTTTGGCCTGACGCACAAAAGCCTCGCGCTCCTCAGCCGATTTAAGCGGCGTTTTTTTTCGCGATGTAGGACGAAAATGACGGGACATGGCGGAATCTCCTCTTGGTGTGTTGTTCCAAGTATAGAGATTCAGACGCCAAAGAAAAGCATCACACAAAAAAAACAAACCGGCTGAACGTGCCAGTCAAAAAAACGGCGTCGGTATTAACCGACGCCGTTGCAGGCTGTTGACAAATAGGCTCCCCGAGCCCAAGGACGGGCGAGCCAAAAACAAGGAGAGGCTTAACTCCTTGTTTTTGTAAGTGAAGCAAAACCGCGTTTTTGCGAAACGGCCATGACAAAGTCCCTGAATGGACTTTGTCATCAAACTGAAACGGCGTCGGATTTATCCGACGCCGTTAGCAAATGAGCGACTGCGATGTTCGCGAGCTTCCTGCACTTCAACGAGCAGAAAGGCCGCCGGGTAAGCGAGCAACCGGCGCAGGCCGATCTCTTCACCGGTTTCGACACAGTAACCGTAGCTACCCTCTTTGATCCGTAACAGGGCCGCATTAATCTGCGCCAATAGGCGGCTTTTTCGGTCATGGCTGATCAGGGTCATGCGACGTTGATATTCACTGAGACTCTGTTCGACCAACTCGGCAGCGCGGACGTTTTCCTCACGCATTTCGCGGGTGGCGTCATGGGCTTCCTGCTGCAGCTGGGTTCGCCACTGTTTGAGCTGAGATTCAAAATAGTCCAGCTGACGCTGGTTCATATAAGGTTCTTCTTCATGGGGGTGGTAGGAACCGACAACACGCTTCATCAGAAATTCTCCTCATATCGTGGTTGAGACAACATTCTGGCGCTGAAATGGTGCTGATTAAACCTGTGGAGGATAAAGGAGACGTGAGATGTCTGTTATGGTTTGATGTGAGAGTGTGCCAATAAATTTGCCGCTTCGGCGAAGTGGCATCCGTTCATGCGAGTTGGTACGCACCGTTCGGTGCTGCTGAACGGAAGGGCTGAGGTGCTAAACAACATACGAGTGCAGGGTGGGCACCGCCCCACCCGTTACATCGGGGCCACAGAAGAAAGTGAGCACGACATCATCTTGTTATCAACGTTTTACGCAAAAATGGTCAGTGGCAGGATTTGCCGAGCTAAAGGATGTCGGCTGCCGGGACGAAACCCGGCGGTTTTGTCTTTGATCTTGACCTTCAGTGGTCGTCACTCGAAACTGACCGCTCTGGCAAACTTCATCCGTTCTCAATGGTGGTACCCACGTGACGCGGGCTTCCGCGCCCGCACGTCGGCTCCCTTTTGCGTCGACAAAAGGGAGGCAAAATCGACTCCCGTCATTGCACCCTATCGGGTTCCCTCACTTCATTCTCTTACACCGCGATGTCGGCAAAACTCGCTAACGCTCAAACAGGTTGCCGACAACCATCGCGCTGACGTTCATTGCGTTCGGTGCTGCTGAACGGGAGGGCTTGGCTGCTAAATGACACTCTGCCGCGAGGGTGGGCACCGTCCCACCCGTTTGATCAGTGCCACGGAAGGAATAAAGATAGACGTAAGCCTGTTATCAACGTTTTACGCCAAACTTGATGAGTTGCACGATTCGTCGACCTAAAGGGAGGCAAGCCGAATCTGTGAAGCACACCGGAAACAGACGCATTGTCGGTTGATCCAGGTCCAGGAGGTGTTCAAGCTGGCTTTTGCATACTTTTGGGCGGCCAACCAAAAGTATGTCGGCTGCCGGGACGAGACCCGGCGACTTTGACTTTGATCTTCAGTGGTCCGACATTCGGAGCTAATCGCTCCAGCAAACTTCATCCATTCGCGATCCTGGCACGCACGTGACGTGGGCTTCCGCGCCCACACCTCGGGCCACATTTTGCGTCGACAAAAGTGGCGCAAAATCGACTCCCAAGGGGTTGTCATCAATCAGCCTTCACGGTGTTGTTGCGGATCTTTTTCACGTCAGCAGCGTTATCGGTCGTCGCCATAGAACGACTATAGCTCCTCCCTCTGCCTTGCTGACGCAAAAAATCTCACGCAACATCTCTCGTTCATCTGATTAATAACAACCCCAATGCCCCCTTCGAGTTCCCTCCCTCCATCCGCTTACGCCGTGATATCGGCAAAAACTCGCTATCGCTCAAACAGTTTGCCGAAAACCATCACGACGACGCTCCTTGCGTTCGGCGCTGCAGTACGGGAGGGCTTGGGTGCTGAATAACAGACAACCGAAGGGTGGGCACCGTCCCACCCGTTAGATCAGTGCCACACCAGAGATAAAGAAAGAGACAGAATAGTTATCAACGTTTTACGCCAAAGATGATGGTTGCACGATTCGTCGACCTAAAGGGAGGCAAGCCGAATCTGTGAAGCACACCGGAAACAGACGCATTGTCGGTTGATCCAGGTTCAGGAGGTGTTCAAGCTGGCTTTTGCATACTTTTGGGCGGCAAGCCAAAAGTATGTCGGCTGCCGGGACGAGACCCGGCGACCTTGACTTTGACCTTAAACCTCAATCGAAAAACCTAACGATACGACTCAATCCGCTCAAGAAGAAAATCCCGAAACGCCTGATTCGCCTGCGACAGATACCCATCCGACTTCCAGGCAATATGCAGATCCAGCGACAACGGCGGCGCAAACGGAACCGCCGCAACCTGCGGCTCATCCGCCACCACCATGCGCAGCAGGGTCGAAACACCAACCCCTTCGCGGATCAATGACCGCACCAGAGAAAACAGGTTGGTTTCAAACACCACATTGGGGATTTGCGGCAGGTCACGATGCAGCGAATCGATCCATTCACGCAGGTAAAAACCCTGCTTGAACAGGATCAGCGGTTCGCGCCACAACTCGTCCAAAGTGATGCTGTCGCGGCAGGCAAACGGATGCTCCACCGGCACACAGGCGACAATCTCCTCGCGCAGGAAACAGCGCGCTTCCAAACCATCGGGAATGTTGCTGCCGGCAATCACGCCAAGGTCGACATCACCGGACCGGATCAGTTGCTGAATCTCTCCGGCGCCCTGGCCCATTACCGACAAATTCAGGTTGGGATAAGCGGCACGAAAATCACTGATCACCCGTGGGAAATAGTAGGAACTGAGCATCGGCGGGATACCGATACGCACCTCGCCGCGCACCAGCCCCTTGAGTTCGGTCATCTCCCGTTCGGCATCAGACAGATCATCGATAATGCGCCGGGCATGACGCAGAAACACCTCGCCCTCAGCCGTGAGGGTGATATGACGGCCCTGACGGTTAAATAGAGTCAGCTCCAACGCCTCTTCCAGTTTGGCAATGGAGATGCTCACTGCCGGCTGGGCCAGACGCAGCGATTCGGCGGCTCGGGTAAAGTTAAGATGCTCGGCCACTGCGAGAAAGGTTTTGATCTGACGTAGGTCCATAAATTCAATTTATCGTTTCTATTAACTCAATATATTTTACATATATTCGGCCACTGGTTAGTCTGCTGTCAAGAGAGACATGTTGACTCTCTGCGCTACTCTTCACTGAGGTTTTCCATGACACCACCCTGTATTGAACGCGGCACCAGCGACTACCATCGCGCCAATCTGGCGTTGTTCATCGCCGGGTTTGTCACTTTTTCCACCCTGTACACCTTTCAGCCGCTGTTTCCTTTGCTAGTGCGTGAGTTTGCCATCTCTCCGGCCACGGCCAGTCTGACCCTGTCTGTGGCCACCTTTGCCCTGGCGTGGATGCTGCCCATTTCCGGCTCGATCTCCGATAGTTTCGGCCGCAAGAAGCTGATGGGCTGGGCATTGATCCTCACTTCCTTGATTTCGGTGCTGTGTGCGACCAGTACCACCCTGCCCAGTCTGCTGGCGCTGCGATTGCTCCAGGGGATTGTGGTTGCCGGTGTCCCGGCGGTGGCCATGGCCTACCTCAATGACGAGATGTCACCACGCGCCATCGGCGCGGCCATGGGATTGTATATTGCCGGCAACGCCTGCGGCGGCATGACCGGACGCATCCTCACCTCATGGCTGGTCGATCTGTTTGCCTGGCAGGCAACCATTGCTTTGATCGGTTTTTCCGCGGTGGTGATGAGCGTGCTGTTCTGGGTGTTGCTACCGCCATCACGCCACTTTGAGCGCCAACCGTTTCATCTGAAAAAAATCTCTCTGTCACTGATTCACCACTTGCGTGATCCAGGTCTGATCTGCCTGTTTCTGTTGGCGTTTCTGTTTATGGGCAGCTTTGTAACCGTGTACAACTATGTCACCTTTTACCTGCTGGCGCCCCCTTATGATCTGAGCCAGTCCCAGGTGGCACTGATCTTTTTTGCCTATGCTTTCGGCGCCGGCGGCTCCAGTATCATCGGCGGACTTACTGATCGCTATGGTCGCAATCGGCTGATGACGTTGTCCGTTCTTATCATGATCATCGGCATTCTGCTCACTCTGCTGACACCGCTGGCCGCTATTGTCGTCGGTATTGTGGTCCTGACCATCGGCTTTTTCGCCGCCCATGCTCTGGCCTCAGCGTGGGTCGGCAGCCGAGTCCCTGTGGCACGCGCTCAGGCATCGTCACTATATCTGCTCGCGTACTACCTTGGATCGAGTATTTCCGGAACCGGTGGCGGTTATGTGTGGAGTGCCTGGGGATGGCCGGGGATTGTCGGGTTAGTGGCAATTCTGCTGATCGTTGCAGTGGTGACGATTCGGGTGTTGATTGGAATTGAGAAAAGGAACTGTTTCTGTTCGCACAATAGCTAATCTGGCGAACATCATCCGTTCGCAATTCTGGTACGCATGTAACGTGGGCAAAACTCGCTACCGCTCAAACAGGTTGCCGACGACACTCCTTTGCGTTCGGCGCTGCTGAACGGGAGAGCTGGCTGCTAAATAACAAACCTTGGCAGGGTGGGCTCCGTCCCACCCGTTTGATCGGTGCCACACCAGAGATAAAGAAAGACACAGGATCGTTATCAACGTTTTACGCCAGTGCTGATGAATTGCTCGATTCGTCGACCTAAAGGGTGACGAGCCGAACCTGTAACGCATAACGCAAACAGATTCATTGTCGGTGAGTCCAGGTTCAGGAGGTGTTCAAGCTGGCTTTTGCATACTTTTGGGCGGCCAGCCAAAAGTATGTCGGCTGCCGGGACGAAACCCGGCGACCTTGACTTTGACCTTGATCTTCAGTGGTTCGTCATTCGGAACGAATTGCTCTGGCAAACATCTTCCGCTCGCAATGGTGGTACCCACGTGACGCGGGCTTCCGCGCCCGCCCGTCGGCTCCCTTTTGCGTCGACAAAAGGGAGGCAAAATCGACTCCCGTCATTGCACCCTTCGGGTTCCCTCTCTCCATTCTCTTACATCGCGATGTCGGCAAAACTCGCTATCGCTCAAACAGGTTGCCGACGACCATCGCGCTGACGTTCATTGCGTTCGGTGCTGCTGAACGGGAGGGCTTGGCTGCTAAATAACACACTGAAGCAGGGTGGGCACTGCCCACCCGTTTAACTGGTGCCACGAAAGAAATAGAGCGAGACATCATATTGTTATCAACGTTTTACGTCAAAGGTGATGAGTTGCAGAATTTGCCGAGCTAAAGGGAGGCAAACCGAATCTCTGACGTATCACGGAAACAGACCCATTGTCGGTTCATCCAGGTTCAGGAGGTGTTCAAGCTAGCTTTTGCACACTTTTGAGCGGCCAGTCAAAAGTATGTCGGCTGCCGGGACGAAACCCGGCGACCTTGACTTTGATCTTGATCTTTAGTGGTTCGCTTATACGAAACAGACGACTGCAAGGTAGCCAGAACCATCATCCTGACCTTCCTCGACAATGTTGCTATCGCACAAAAAAACGCCACAGGAGGAGAACAGCTCCTGTGGCGCTAAAGTCACGGGGGTAGAGCGTCGGAGAGACTCACGTGACAAAAGGTTACATGGCCGCTTTATAAATATCGACCACTTGCTGCAACGTTGCCTTACGGGGGTTGGTCAACATGCAGGCATCTTTCTGAGCATTATCGGCCATGGTTGCGAGATCTTTTTCCTCAACACCCAGTTCGGTTAATCCGGCCGGAATTCCAACATCGGCAGACAAACGACGGATCGCGCCAATGGCGACCTCGGCGGCTTCGACATCGGACAGACCTTCGATGTTTTCACCCAGAGCCACGGCAATATCGGCAAACCGCTTCACGTTGGAAATGGCGTTGAACTCGCACACCACCGGCAGCAGCACAGCATTGCACACCCCGTGCGGCAGGTTGTAAAAAACCGCCCAACTGATGCGCCATGGCATGGACATAGCCGAGGCTGGCATTGTTAAACGCCATACCGGCCAGGTATTCGGCATAGGCCATCTGGTCGCGCGCCTGCATGTTCTCACCATTGGCAACGGCCGGACGCAGTGATTCGGCGATAATCTCAATGGCTTTGATGGCACAGGCATCGGTGATCGGCGTGGCAATGGTCGACACATAGGCCTCAACCGCATGGGTCAGAGCATCCATGCCGGTGGCGGCGGTGAGTGACGGCGGCATCCCGACCATCAGCACTGGATCATTGATGGCGATATTCGGCGTGCAGCGCCAATCGACAATGGCCATTTTTACATGGGTGTCGGTATTGGTGATGATGCAAAAGCGGGTCATTTCTGAGGCGGTTCCGGCTGTGGTGTTGATGGCCAGAAACGGTGGCATCGGTTTGGTCGATTTGTTGAGTCCTTCAAAATCGCGAATGTTACCGCCACTGCCGATCACCAGGCCAACTCCTTTACCGCAGTCGTGGGCGCTGCCACCGCCCAGGGTGATGATGCCGTCACAGTTGTTTTCATTATAGGCAGCAATGCCGTCAGCAACATTGGTGTCGGTCGGGTTGGGTTCCGCTCCGGCAAAAATGACCGCCTGAAGCCCTGCCTCTTCGACATAGCCTTTGATGGTATCAGCGACACCTAACGCTTTCATACCGGCGTCAGTGACAATAAGAAGTTTCGATGCACCAAGCGCTTTGGCCTGGTCGCCGGTTTCCTTGGCACAACCGACCCCCATCAGGGAAACAGTCGGAATAAAGAAACCGTACGTTTGATCTGCGAATGCCATATCATTTCTCCATGGCTCGTCACTCAGGCAACGGGCCGTCAATGTTTATGAAGATTCTATTTCGTCAGCGATGAATGTATTCAGTCCGGCAATAAAGGCTTCGACATCCTCTACGCCGTACCGTGCCAGCAACTCACTCAACGTCTGAGGATAGGCACCGCCACAGGTAAATGGTTTGACTTTGTTGAGGATGAAATAACGCACGACACGCGAATCAAGATCTAGAATCTCTTCAACCAGAGTCTCTGAGGTAATCGTCATGCTCTCTCCTTGCCGAATTGGTCACGAATCAACCGACGGGGTACAGGGGCTTACCGGTCTCTGCGCCAAAGGTCGCGCAGAGACCGGTGAAACATGATCAATACAAGCCCATTTTCTCTTCGCTCATGCTGATAAAGATGTTTTTCGCCTGGCTGTAGTGCTCAAGCATCATTTTGTGAGTTTCACGACCGATACCGGATTTTTTGTATCCGCCAAACGGGGCATGGGCGGGCAACTGGTTGTAGGTGTTGACCCACATACGACCGGTCTCAACACCGCGAGCGACACGCATGGCGCGGTTGATGTCACGCGTCCACACGGCACCACCGAGACCGAACTCGCTGTCGTTAGCCATATCGATCACTTCCTGTTCATCTTTGAACTTGATGACACACACCACTGGACCGAAGATCTCCTCCTGAGCAATGCGCATGGAGTTATCGACATCAGCAAACAGGGTCGGCGCCATAAAGGAACCGTTACCCAACTCACCATCGGTCAGTCTGACGCCGCCGGTGACCAGTCGCGCTCCCTCCTGTTTACCAACATCGACATAGGAGAGAATCTGGTTGAGTTGCCCTTCATCAATCTGGCAACCCATCATGGTGTCGTCGTTCCAAGGCAGACCAACTTTGACTTTTTCAAATGCGGTGGCCATGTCGGCAACAAATTTGTCGTAGATCGCTTCGTGAACAAAAATCCGTGAGCCGGCGCAGCACACCTGGCCCTGATTGAACAGAATACCGATTTGGGTCCCTTCAATCGCTTTGTCCCACTGGCAGTCGTCAAAATAGATATTGGCCGACTTGCCACCGAGTTCCAACGTGGCCGGAATCAATTTTTTAGCGGCAGCATCGGCAATGTTGTAGCCGATATCCGTTGAGCCGGTGAACGCCAGTTTGGTGAATCCGGGGTGTTCGAGGACAAAGTTGCCGGTGGTGGAGCCTTTGCCGGTGATCACATTGACCACGCCGGGGGGCAGCACCTGATCAAGCAGTTTGGCCAGTTCCAACAGGCTCAGTGAGGTGGTGGACGACGGTTTAATCACCACGCAGTTGCCGGCTGCCAGCGCCGGGGCAATTTTCCATGCCGCCATAAGAAACGGAAAGTTCCAAGGGATGATCTGGGCCACCACGCCGATCGGTTCGCGCAGAATCAGGCTCATGGTGTCCTTGTCGATCATGGTCGCCTGACCTTCCTGGGTGCGGATGGCCGAGGCAAAGTAGCGGAAGTGGTCGCTGGCCAACGGTACATCAACATTGCGTGTTTCGCGAATCGGTTTGCCGTTATCAAGGGTTTCCACCATAGCCAGTTTTTCGGCATTGGCATCAATCAGATCGGCGATTTTCAGCAGATAACCAGCACGCTCCTGAGCACTGACATCTTTCCACGCATCATAAGCGCCCCAGGCAGCATCCACGGCAGCATCGACATCCTCTTTGGTGGCATTGGCACAGGTCGACAGCAGCGAACCATCCGCCGGGCAGTGCGCTTCAAAGGTTTGGCCGTCACTGGCATCCACCCATTGGCCGTTGATGTACAATTTGTACTGGGAATCAAGTTGGGTTTTCATACACTCTCTCCTTTGATAAAAAATGAGTGCGTGAGAGGCGTTGTCAATCAGATGAGGACGGCACCTTTGAGGGCTTTTCGTAGCAGCACAGGAAAACATCATAGGCGTCTATAACAACGACGGATAATGCGACAAAGACGAAAAAGCACCAAAACCGGACCAGAACCACAAACTGAAAACAGTCGCCTAACACGCGGGCATGAGAAGCCTTATAGCAACCGATATGCCAGCCACTGCTGTTAACGCCACACAGTCGTGTGACTATTTGTCTAAAAGTTTGTTTTCAGGAGGAAAAGTGTATACGGAAAAATCAACAAGAGATGATTTGAGGGATGGGCTACGGGCTACGGCAACTGTTCCGTCAAAAGGACAAACGCCCCCCGTTTGAAACACATGTCACACAAATAGGACACTGCTGGAAATCGCACCACTCATCAGAGATATTAATCGAAGCGATAGTCTCTGGAGATGTTGTAGTGATGCATTTTGCGGTAGATGGTGTTGCGCGATACGGCCATCTCCCGGGCAATCAGACTGATATTCCCTTGATAGCGCTGGAGCAGATCAACCAGCAGGCGCCGCTCCTGCTCGCCAACCACCTGTTTCAGTGTGGCGGCATCCTGCGTTGTGACAACACTGTCGGGCAGGGCACGGCCAACGGGCGTTTCGCAACAGATCTCACGCGGGAGATGGGCGCAGTGCAACGTTTCCTCTTCAACGGTATGGATCATCCGCTCGACAACGTTTTCCAGCTCGCGGACGTTCCCCGGCCAACCGTAATGCAGCAAGGCCGTAACCACCGCCTCATCAACATGGGGACGGGCCTGATGAAGACGCAGGCTGATTTTTTTGAGCAGAAACCTAAACAGCAGCTCAACATCACGCCCCCGCTCGCGCAATGGTGGGACATCAATGCGCGTGACATTGAGCCGATAGTAAAGATCCTGGCGGAAATGCCCTTTGCTCACGGCATCGAGCAAGTTCTTGTTGGTCGCGCAGATGACCCGCACATCCACTGGAATGGCCCGTTCGCTGCCGAGCCGGGTCACGTGTTTATCCTGAAGTACGCGTAGCAATGTGGCCTGTTGATCCAGCGGCATGTCACCAATCTCGTCCAACAGCAGCGTTCCACCCGAAGCCATCTCGAATTTTCCCGGACGTCCCTTGGGGCTGGCGCCGGTAAACGCCCCGGAGGTATAGCCGAACAGTTCACTGGCGATCAGGTCGCGCGGCAGCGCAGCGCAGTTCACCGCCAGAAAGGGTCCGTTGCGGCGCATGCTGTGATTGTGAATGGCCTGAGCCAAGAGCTCCTTGCCGGTTCCACTTTCACCGAGGATCAGCACGTGGCTTAGATTATCAGCGGCCTTGCGTGCCATGTTAATAGCAGCCTTAACGCTGTCGTGTTCCCCGATGATGTCTGAGAAATGGAACGTCGCCTGAGCACCACCAAAACGATTCACCAGCTTTTTCATTTTGCGGATCGGGTTGAAAAACACCACCGCCCCGGATTGATCGCTATTGTCATCTTTAAGCGGTTTCACCGTCAATAATGCTTCAACCGGCTCGGTTTCAGTATGCAGAACCACATCGAGGTCTTTACAGGAGTGGGTTGAACTGATGAGATCAGGACTATCGGCTGCTGTGATAATGCGGTTGAGTTTTTCACCGCTCAGCTCTTTGCCAAACACCTTACGTGCGACAGGGTTCACCTGGATCACCCGGCCATCAGCATCGATGACCAGAGCTCCGTCGGACATGGTCTGAAACAGATGGCTGAGCTGCGCATTGGCCAGAACAAGCTCATTGTTGCGTTGCCAGACACTCAACTGCTTGCGGATTGCTTCCGCTGAAGCGACAACCATGCCCAGCGTATGCGGATGGGTTTTTTCACAGGGGCCGGACATCTGCAAAACACCACTGATATCACCACACTCGTCATAAAGCGGGGCTGCTGAACAGGTCCAGCTATGCAGTTTCTGACAATAGTGCTCACAACCTGAGACCTGAACCGGTCGCCCGATGGCCAACGCGGTCCCGATGCCGTTGGTGCCTCCGGCAAATTCGACCCAGCAGGCACCCTGAATCAAGTTGACCTGAGCGGCGGCCTTGAAGGTCTCCGGATCGCCCAAGGCTTCGAGAATATACCCTTCCCGATTGGCCAGAAACACGATAAACCCGGACCCTTTGACAAACTCATAAAGCTGCTTCATAAAATGGCGCACCAATGAGATGTAGAGCTTCTGGCTGCCGAGCAATGCGCTGATCTGTCCGGGTGTCAGCAATTGATGACTGACACCATCGTAGGGATCAACATCCATCTCACGACAACGTTGCCAGGAATGTCGGATTTCGGCTTTATCGACGGCACTGTCGAGTTTTCCGGTTTCAATAAATTGTTGCCATACCTGTGCATGCGTCATCACAAAAATCCCCTCCCGCCAGGAAATAGAAAACGTCCCATCCGAAGCACTTTAACGAAACACGTCGACAAGACGATGCCTTGCGCACAAAATCAGGGATTTAATTGCGCGCGCATCCATGGGCTCAACAGTCTGTTTTCACCACCCTGACAGACAAAAAATTCCATGTGACAGTTCTACACCCTGATGACTAATCCTGTAAAGTGGCGCTGAATGAGCCGTTGGAATGGCGATCTGTCCAGTTTCGGTTACACTGTTAGTATGTGTTTACCGACCCATTGGATTCCGTCAGATTTCCAGTCCTGTCAATATGAACGATAAAAAGTGAAGCTCTCTGTTATTACAGGAGAAAATACGCTTGCATTTTCGCATTATGGGTGTATTCTCCCCTGCCGCTTGTGCACAACGTAATGGTGTGCCCTCATGGGGGGAAACATGATGACTGAGACAACATCCTCAACAATTGAAATTGCCGGTGAAATGATCAAGCCCGGAGAAATCCGCCTGATCTCCCTGCCGTTGCCACGCCTGTATGATCGCACCGAACTGGCCATGCCTGTTCATGTGTTTCGCGGCCGCCGTCCCGGCCCGGTACTATTTGTCAGCGCGGCCATTCACGGTGACGAGATCAACGGGGTGGAGATTGTCCGCCGACTGATCAACCTCAAGTTGCTCAAATCGCTGCGCGGCACCCTGATTGCGATTCCACTGGTGAACGTGTATGGCTTTCTCAACCGGTCCCGTTATCTGCCGGATCGGCGCGACCTCAATCGCTCGTTTCCCGGTTCCGAGGAGGGTTCGCTGGCATCACGGGTGGCCCATCGCTTTCTTGAGCAGATCGTCAGCCAGTGTACGCACGGCATCGATCTACACAGCGGTTCCAACCATCGCAACAACCTGCCGCAGATCCGTTGCGAATGGGAAAATGACGCCGAGCTGGCATTTGCCCGCGCCTTTGGAGCGCCGCTCATCGTTCACTCGCGATTGCGTGATAATTCACTGCGCCAGGCCGTGCATGAGATGGGCGTACCGATCCTAGTCTATGAAGCCGGCGAAGCATTGCGCTTTGACGAACCTTCGATCCGTTTCGGGGTACGGGGGATTGTTTCAGTGATGCGCCATCTGCACATGCTGCCGGCACGACCCAGAGCACCAAAGGGGGAATCGCTGATCTCGCGGCGAACATTCTGGGTCCGGGCACCGATCAGTGGCTTACTGCGCCGCACCTGCGAACTGGGCGATCTGGTCAGTGATGGCGACAAACTGGGCTATATTGAGAATCCACTGAACAATAAACGCACGCCGGTGATTGCCCAGCACCGGGGCGTGGTTATGGGGTTACAGAACTTACCCCTCGTGTACCAGGGTGATGCCCTGTTTCATCTGGCCGCCCCCGATGGCGACGAAGATCAGATTGTTGACTCCATAGAGGCATTCCAGTCTCTGGTGGAAGATTTTTATTAACCCGTGTTTTAAGAAGGAGCGACCATGGAAACACAATCGGTCGTTGGATGGCGCGAATGGCTGTGCCTGCCTCAATTGAATATACCGTGGATCAAAGCCAAAATCGACACCGGTGCCCGCACCTCGGCATTGCATACCTGTTTTGTTGAAGAGTTTACCCGCGACAATCAGCACTGGGTTCGATTTCGTCTTCACCCCCTACAAGGTGCCACCATACCCGAGCTGACCTGTGAAGCCGTAGTCAAGGACCGTCGGACCGTGACCGACTCTGGTGGCCATCGTGAACAACGCTATGTCATCGAAACCCTGGCTCGCCTCGGTGACGAGGAATGGCCGATTGAAATGACGTTGACCAATCGCGAAACCATGCGGTTCCGTATGCTGTTGGGCCGAACCGCGATGGATCGGCTGCTGGTCGATCCGAGTCGATCCTATTGTTTTGACCGCCCCGATAAAGAGACCCTGAACTCTGTCTATCCCCAGGGAGATGTAAAATGAAAATTTGTATTTTGTCGCGTAACCCCGCCCTTTACTCTACCAGCAAACTGGTCGAAGCCTGTAAACAACGTGGCCATGACGTAGAAGTGATTGATCCATTGCTGTGCTACATGGTGATCGCTTCGCATCACCCGACCATCCACTACAAGGGCCGCGAGCTGACCGATTTTGACGCGGTCATCCCGCGCATTGGCGCATCCATCACCTTTTACGGTACTGCGGTTGTCCGCCAATTTGAGATGATGGGCGTGTTCTGCATCAACGAGTCGGTGGCCATCAGCCGCTCGCGAGACAAACTGCGCTCGTTGCAGTTGCTGGCCCGCAAAGGGATCGGCCTGCCCGTCACCGGATTTGCCCACTCCACCAAATTTACCGGAGACCTGATCTCCCAGGTGGGCGGCGCTCCGCTGGTGGTTAAACTACTCGAAGGCACTCAGGGCGTCGGTGTGGTTTTGGCTGAAACCCAAAACGCGGCGGAAAGCGTTATCGAAGCGTTCCGCGGCCTTAAGCAAAATATCCTGGTGCAGGAATTCGTCAAAGAAGCCAACTCCTGTGACATCCGCTGCTTTGTTGTCGGCGAGAGAGTGGTTGCTGCCATGATGCGCAAAGGCCGGGCTGGTGACTTCCGCTCCAACCTGCACCGTGGTGGCAGTGTGCTGACCGTTAAGCTGACCCCGGAAGAGCGCTCCACCGCCGTGCGCGCCGCCAAAATTATGGGCCTCAATGTTGCCGGTGTCGACATCCTGCGTTCCAACCACGGTCCGGTGGTGATGGAGGTTAACTCTTCACCTGGTCTGGAAGGGA
>NZ_AAEW02000018.1 GCF_000167355.1 Desulfuromonas acetoxidans DSM 684 | reverse complement strand
TATCTCTNNGGGTACTCGTACGGGGCATGCACGGCTTAACATGGCTGCACGCTTCCTTATTGTTGGACGCAGGGAATTCAGGTGGTTCTGTGTGAAAGATTTCAAACTAGCAGAAACCCTGTCTCTTCTCAAGGAATAACCGGGGTTTTGCCGGTCAGGTTTGAAAGCGGTTACTGTTTGGCAACCAACAGGGTGCTTTGCATCCAGGCGTCAACGGGCAAACCTGGGCAAGGGGGCGTGGGTTTTTCCGGCAGATACGACGGGGTGAACCCCTCGCTGCAACCACCTTGTTTGCCACGTGTATTGCGGTAAAAACTGTTGCAATCCCTTGGGATGTTGACGTAAGATGCGACGCTGTTTTTACCGTAATTTTCCGCGTTCGACAAGGAGAAATCTTTCTATGCTGGATTTGATTCGTAAAAAGCAGAAAACCACTGTCGTCAAGGTTGTTTTCTGGGTCATTATCGCAACGTTTATCGGCACAATTTTCCTCGTTTGGGGTAAGGGCCGCGATCAACAGCGAGACATTACCGTAGCGGCACAGGTTAATGGAACCGATATCAGTTTTGAACAGTTCCGTACCACCTACAGTAATATGTATAACCTGTACCACAACCTTTACGGACAGAACTTCACTCCCGAGCTTGAAAAGCAGCTGCAACTGACCCGTCAATCGATCAACCTGTTGATCGACCAGGCTCTGCTGCTTGAAGAGGCCGAACGCATGCATGTGTCGATCAGCGATGACGAGCTGGTGAAAGCCATTGCCGAAGTGCCAGCTTTTCAGGTTGATGGCGTTTTTAACAAAGAGCAATATATTTCAGTTCTCAGCTATCAGCGGATGACGCCGGAACTGTTCGAGCAGATGCAGAAACAGCAGATGCTGGTCAACCTGACCCAGGCGCAGATTCGCAGTGAAGCCGTTGTTACCGACGAGGATGTTGCCGACGAATATCGTCGCCTCAATGAAAACGTTAATCTCAGTTATGTGGCGTTCAAGACTGGTGCCTTTACTGATGCTGTCGATGTAACCGATGACGCACTCACCGCGTATTATGAAGCCAATCAGGAAGCCTTTCGCGTGGCGCAACAGGTGAACTTGAGCCTGGTGACATTGAGCCCGGCAGATTATTTGGATCAGGTGGTCCTCGAAGAGGGCGATATTCAACGCTACTATGACCGCCACCTGGCCACCTATGCCATCCCCGAACAGATGGCAGCCGCTCATATCCTGATCCCTGTCGCACAAGATGCCGACGATGCGCAACGCGAAAAGCAGCGCGTCCTGGCTGAGCAGGTTCTTGAGAAAGCCCAGACCGGTGATTTTGCCAAACTGGCCAAACAATACTCCGCCGATACCGCAACCGCGCAAAAAGGTGGTGACCTGGGTCTGTTTCAACGTGGCGTGATGGACCCGGCATTTGAGGCCGCTGCCTTTGCTCTGCAAAAAGATGCGTTGAGTCCGATAGTGGAAACCCGTTTCGGTTACCATATTATCAAAGGGGGCGAGCACATTGAGGCCGGTTTTACGCCGCTGGCAGATGTGCGTGACGAGGTTGAAAAAGCCCTGCGTCTCGATGAGGCGCGCAAATTGGCCTACGAAAAGGCCATGGATGCGTACAACCTTAACCGTAAAGAAAGTAATTTCAGCGCTGCCGCTGAAAGTCTCGGTGCGACACCGGTGGAAACAGGTCTGTTCTCTCAGATGCAAGCTATTCCGACTGTCGGTGTCAGCTCGGAGTTGACAGAGAGAGCCTTTGGTGCCGCGGCTGGGGAAATGTTGGCTCCGGTCAACACCACACGTGGTGTGGTCCTCGCGACCGTGACTGAAAATATCGCCAGCCATATTCCCGAACTGAGTGCCGTCAAGGCTGAAGTGACTGAAGCCTACAAGCGTCAGCAGGCGGTTGTTCTGGCCGAAGAAGCCGCGCAAAAAGCTCTGGAGAAAATTCAACAAGGTGCTAAGCTCAAATCTATTGCCGACAACGGTCGCAAAGTTCAAGAGACCGGCCTGTTCAATCGCGCCTTGGGTGAGTTTGTACCGACCCTCGGCAATGTGCCGGGACTGGCAGAGGCTGCGTTCAATCTCACCATCAAAGAGCCGGTGGCTTCCCAGCTGTATAGTGCAGGTGAAAATTTCTATATTGTTCGCCTTAAACAACTGCAGCCGGCAGATCCCAACGGCTTGACCGAAGAGGAATCACAACGTTTGCAACAGACCGTTCTGTCACGGAAACAGGACGAGTTGCTGCGCAGCAAACTTGATGAACTTAAACAAACTGCTGAGGTGATCATTGCCCCGGCAATCCTGCGCTCAATGGAAGAAGGGAACGAATCATGACTCCGATCGTAATGCAGAGCAGCTGCCCCGATCTCAAGCTGGTTAATCAGGGAAAAGTGCGCGATATCTATGATGTCGGCGAGTATTTGTTGATTGTTACCAGTGACCGGATTTCCGCCTTTGATGTCATCATGAACGAAGGAATTCCGCAAAAAGGCTACGTACTGACTGAGATTTCCAAATTCTGGTTTGAGAAGATGACCGATATCATCCCCAACCATATTGTCAGTACTAATGTGGATGACTTTCCGCCTGAAACACACAAGTACCGTGAGCAACTCGAAGGACGAAGTATGCTGGTAAAAAAAGCCCAGCCGCTGCCCGTTGAGTGTATCGTGCGCGGTTATATTTCCGGCTCCGGCTGGAAGGACTACCAGAAAACCGGCGCGATCTGCGGCATTCCGCTGCCGGAAGGGCTCAAAGAGAGCGATAAGCTCCCCGAAGTTATTTTTACTCCTTCGACTAAGGCTGAGCTCGGCGAGCACGATGAGAACATTCCATTCTCCAAGGTCGAAGAGTTGTGTGGCGCCGAATTGGCTGCCAAAGTGCGCGATGTCACCATCGCCATTTACGAACGGGCTCGCGACATTGCCAACGAAAAAGGGATCATTATTGCCGACACCAAGTTTGAGTTCGGCATGCTTGACGGCGAGCTGATCTGGATCGATGAAGCCCTGACTCCCGACTCATCACGGTTCTGGCCCAAAGATCAGTATCAGCCCGGTGGTCAGCAACCCAGCTTTGACAAGCAGTTCCTGCGTGATTACCTCGAAACACTCGACTGGGGTAAAACAGCGCCGGCTCCTGATCTGCCCCAAGAGATCGTGGAAAAAACCGGCCAGAAATACATGGAGGCACTCACGCGCCTGACTCAGTCGGCAACACTGAACACGGCACCGTCAGGGTGTTGTGGCGGCGGTTGCGGCTGCTCCTGATTACGCGATTTCATATACGAACCAGACAAGGGTGCCTCGGCACCCTTGCTTTGTTTTGACTCGGATGTGTTTCTTTTACGGAGAATGGCATGATTGAACGACTGGATCGCCTTTTTCAACTTAGAGAACGCGGCAGTGATGTGCGTACCGAGCTGATCGCCGGTGTCACCACCTTTCTCACCGCCTCCTACATCATTTTTGTCCATCCGGCCATGCTTGCTGAAACCGGTATGGATCGCGGCGCTTTGACCACCGTGACCTGTCTGGTGGCTGCCTTGGCCACGTTGCTCGTTGCCATCATGGGTAATGCTCCGCTGATGATGGCGCCGGGAATGGGGCTTAACGCCTTTTTTACCTACGGATTGGTGATGGGGCAGGGGGTGAGCTGGCAAACGGCTCTGGGGGTTGTTTTCCTCTCTGGTGTGGTGTTTCTGTTGCTCAGTCTGCTTGGAGTCAGGCAGCATATTGTCAAGGCAATTCCCCTGCCGCTGCAGATTGCCGCTGGAGTCGGTATTGGGCTGTTTATCGCCTTTATTGGTCTGCAGAATCTCGGCCTGGTGGTCAGGAACCAGGCTACCATGGTTCAACTCGGCTCGTTTTCCACGGGCACGTTTATTGGTCTGCTCGGGCTTTTGCTCATCGTTGTATTGGAGATTCGCCAAGTGCGTGGAGCCATGCTCATCGGAATTGTCGTAACGACAGTCGTCGGCATGGCGTTGGGGCATGTACCGTTGCCGGATGGAATCGTGTCTCTACCACCGTCACCGGCACCGCTGGCCTTTCAGTTGGATATCGCTTCAGCGGTATCCATCTCCCTGTGGTCCAGTGTTTTCTCGTTCATGTTCGTCGATCTTTTTGACAGCCTCGGGACGCTGGTCTCCGTGTGTCGTGATGCACGCCTGCTGGAACGACAGGGCACCGTGCCGTTGATCTCTCGCCTCCTTAATACCGATGCTCTAGCCACCATTGGTGGTGCTTTGCTCGGTACCAGTACGACAACCACGTTCATTGAATCGGGCAGTGGAGTCAGTGCTGGTGGTCGCACCGGACTTACCGCCGTGGCCACGGCCGCCATGTTTCTGCTGGCGCTGTTTTTCACGCCGCTCATCGCTATTGTCCCGCCTTATGCCACGGCCCCGGCCCTTATCGTCGTTGGCCTGCTGATGATGCGTCATGTGTCGCAGATTCCATTCAACGATATTCAGCAGAGTGCACCGGCGTTTCTTACTATCATTATGATTCCGCTCGGTTACAGCATCTCTACCGGTCTGGCGTTTGGTTTTATCAGCTATGTGCTTATTCAGTTGATTCTTGGGCAGATTCGTCAGTGCAGCCTGACTCTGATTGTCATTGCGCTGCTGTCAGCCGTAAGTTTGATGCTCGGATGAGCTTTTCTGTATTTTTAACCCGTTGTCCAGTGGCGAAGGCTTGTGTCATAAAAAATTGAAAACTTTGTACGTTTGATGAAGAAATGCGTTGACAGGCTGTCTCTGCCTTTGATATAAACGCCTTCGTCTTATGGGGCTATAGCTCAGCTGGGAGAGCGCTTGAATGGCATTCAAGAGGTCAGCGGTTCGATCCCGCTTAGCTCCACCATAAAAAAATCAAAGGGTTCGCTGATTGTTCAGCGAACCCTTTTTTTTGTTTCTTCAGTAAGGCTCTTGAAGGCCATTCATTTTCAGATCTGTTTCGGTGGCGACTGGGTCTGTGCGTCGCTCTGACGCGGGGCAAAGAATTTGTTGGCATCAAACTGCTCTGTGGCACGTTGTTTTTCTGCACGGCTGAAGTGCGCAATCCTCACTGAATTGCGGTCCAGATACAGTGCCGCCCCCAATGCTGTCATTCGCTTTTCTGGGTTTGTTGTATATTTTGCTTCCATGGCGAAGGGCCAACCGGCAAAAGGGGTCTGCTGCTGTTGCAGCTCTGCATAGCGCAGACAGGCCTTGTGGAACAATGTCAATGCCGTATGGGAATCGTCCTGGAGCCCGGCGATAATGCCCTGCGCCAGCAAACTGTCAAATCCCGATCCGTGAACGGCAAGATATTCATTCAATCTCTGTTGGAATTCTTCACCTCGCCCGGCATCCTCATAGTAGAACGCCAGCCAGGGCAACAATTTGGAGGTTATGCCTTGGCCCTGCTGGAACTGGTGGGAGTAGGGGGAATCTGTAAAGCTGCGGGTTTTGTAGCCACGGTAGAGCGCGAGGAACTGTTTTCTGTTTTGTCCTCCCGAGCGCGGCAGCGTGTTGATGGCGGGAAATTGGGACCGGTCCATGAGCCGATACAGTACAAAACTGCTGCTTTCCGGTCTATTGACGCGGTCGGCAAAC
Source organism: Desulfuromonas acetoxidans DSM 684 (assembly GCF_000167355.1). Lineage (NCBI taxonomy): Bacteria > Pseudomonadati > Thermodesulfobacteriota > Desulfuromonadia > Desulfuromonadales > Desulfuromonadaceae > Desulfuromonas > Desulfuromonas acetoxidans. Next base: position 76,313 of record NZ_AAEW02000018.1, on the reverse strand, counting down.
CAGCGGTCCTGATCCTGTTCTGAAGTGCCTTCCATGCGGAATCCGAACAGTGCGGCCTGCCAGATGCTTGAGAGATACTGGCGTGAGGACAGGTTGTTGAAAACACTCCACGCCGTTGTATGCTGTCCGGTCAGATGCTGGTAGTTGATATAGGCATGATAACCGGGAAGGCTCTGGTAACGCCGAATCAGACGGACGCAGTGTTGTGCCATGGTGGCATAGTCGTTGTTGATCATGGCTTCTTGTGCAGCAGAAACCATCTCTGCTCCGGAACCCGTACCCAGCGTTTGGCAATAGCGAAAGAAGGTGAGAGCTTTTCCCGGTTCACCGAGTTTGCGGAACATGCTGCCCATCCTGTTGGCAAAATTTGAAAACCCGACGGCGTTTACCAGGGGAGACGGGCGGTTGAAGTCCGGGATGGCCATCAGGGTCTGGTACGCTTCGTCGATGAGATCATGACGGATTAACAATTCAGCTTGTTTCTGGTAAGCCTCCCATTGTTCAGGGTAGAGCTTGATGCAGGTACGATAATACTGTTGTGCTTTGTCCACATTCCCCTGTCGTTCACTGATTTCGGCAAGTAGATACTGTCTTTGCGGAGCGCCGATAAAGCGTTGCTCCAGTTCAGCCAGGAGCTTCTGTCGTTTTATCGTTTTTCCTGCGCGGTAGCGCTGGTAAGAATCATACAGGCTTGCCGCAATGTCGGCCCGGCTGTTGGTGTACTCAAGAGAGTTTTCCAGAGATGCCAGCTTGTCTGAAGCCGTTGTCCAGTAGAAACGTTTGGGGAAGTCCTGGTCAAAAATTTTCAGACGAGAATAGGTGTTTTGTTCCTGGCTCCAGTATCCCGCAAGGTCTTTGAGGTGGGCCACTTCCGCATTCAGTCGCGCCGCTTCAGAACCGAGACTGCTTTGCGCTTTGCGTTCCAATGCCTCGCTCTTCAAATAGGTGAGGTCGGGATGTCCTTCGTAAACTCCCGCAGACTGTCGCAGTTGTTCCAGGCCTGCATCCATACGATGCTGCAGTACCACTGATTTATAAACGGCGTCGAAGAGATTGGCTTCACCGGTTGCTGCCAGCAGGTCCAAATAATCCCCTTTGCGTGGAGCCAGTGGGTGAGTATCGGGAAACAGGCTGGCTCCTGAATTGGATACCATCCGCCGGTAATGCTCATAAACGCTACGATCAATTTCTCCACCCTCAAACGGTGACTGGTGAAGCAGCAGTCTGTTGCCCATCAGTTCGCCGACGGTGAAGTCGGCAAGCGGGAAGGCCTCATCAAGCATTTGTTTGACGACCAGATTTGATTGGTTGCTCCACATCCAGTTGCGTTGCAGGCGGCGAACGATGAGTGTCTCCCACTCTACCTGGTTGCCGACGATTTCTGCGATGGTGGCATCGGGAAGGGGACGCTGGGTATACGTCCAGAGCAAATCTGCATAGTCAATATTGGCGAGCAACCATTTTAACGGTGTTGCAATACGGCTCCGGTTTTCCTGTAAGTTCGGAAGGTTGCCATTGAGAAACGCCAACAAAGCGTGTTCCTCTACGGTTTTTGCCTGTTCAAGGTACTTCAATGCAGCCGGTCGACGGTTCAGGCGAAAAAGCGCCCGGGCGATGAGCAGGTTGCGCTGTGGATGATTTACAGGAAGCTGCCAGGCTAAGACCAGTGAGCGTTCAAACAGTCCTTCTTGGGTGGGGTTCTCGCGTGGGTGCAACATGCCCAGAAGTTGCAGGGTAAAAGCCTGCTGTACCAAAGATGGCTTGTTCTGGGTAAACAACTCGCATGGTTGTTGTGGCAACAGCGGCTCGTTGTCCCGGATAGACGCCTGTGCTGTGGCAGTCGGAGTACAGCCAATGCTTTTCAGCAGTTCGTCCATATGGGAGACGAAGACTTCAAACGGCAAGCGGGTGTCGGAAAAAGGCAGATTGTTGCAACTGGCCAGAACCGTCTTGTCGGCGAGCGGGATGCCGTGGTGATCAACCTGTTGCCGCAACAGATTCAGGGACAGACGGCCATTGCCGTCATGACCCACAGCGGGAATAATAACGGTTGTTGCGCCAATTCGGCCTGCCAGTGCGGCAATGTCTTTCGGGCTATAGGTTCGGCTGCGTTCTCCCAGAGCTCGTGCCGTCAGGGTCGGATCCGGCAGCGACCATCCCAGTTGACGCAGTCGCTGGTGCAGAAAGCGGGTGATCAGGGAACGCCCGGCGCGATCAACGGCAAAGCCATCCACCTGGGCCGGGATCAACAGGGCATCGTAGCGTATTGAGCCCAGCAGGTCATGGTACAGCACCTTCTGCCGTTCCTGCCAGGGGCTCGACTCGCGGCCGGGATGTTTGTCTGCCAGCATGGCCTTATCATTGGGCACATAGCTTGTTTGGGAGCGGGCAGAGACCGTCGGTTCGTCACTCTTCGGGGCAGCGTCGGCAATATACAGTACCCTGGCGTCGGCGATTTGCTTTTGATCCGCCTCAGAGATGTTGGATACGCGCCAGGCCAGCCCTTTGTCGCTGTTGATTTTCCAATAGTGTTGTTTCCATTTCAAATGGCGAATCATCAGCAACCGGTCATCCATGTGCTCAGCTTTGAACTGGCTCCCATCCGTCAGGGGCAAGGTGTGAAACGCCAGAGATACGGCAATCTTTTTTCGGCTGGTGTCGCAGGAGAGAATCACCGGCTCAAGACTGATCACGTAATCGCCTTGATCGTTTTTACCGACATAGGTTAACCCGGAGGTGTTCTTCACGCCGTCGCCTGTTTTGCCGAAGTGACCGTTGCTGATCAGAGCAATGGTTTCATGGACCAGATCAAACTCAAGAAAAGGTTGCAGCCAGTCACGTTGTCTGAGGTGAATAATTTGTGCATTAACCTGCTTGCTTTGCCAGTCGATGGAATAACAAGTCGGCAGGCCGTCCAATCGTACCTCGACATGTGGTGATGTCAGCTGCTCCATTTGTTCTGGTGGCGGTGGAAACATCTGATACATGGCCAGTTCCTGCTCCGTGGGCAGATGAATGACCAGTTCGGCTTTGGTCAGCATGTCAAAAGATGCGGCAATGGCGAGACTGTTGCCGATCACCAGGGTAAACAGGACCAAGCGGAGTAGAGGCAGAAGGCTAAAGCGGATCAATGTATGTCTCCTTTAAAAAGTAAAAATAGACAACAAAACTAGCATAAGCTGAAAATAATTTTTAGTTATTAATTTATTGTGGCATATCCTTGGATCATGTCATGGAGAGCGCAACGAGACCTCCTGGCTGCAATGAATTTTGGATGGGCCGGCAGGTGGAAGTAAAAAGAGCGTGGGGGGGGGAAGAGGCCGGATCGCATCATCGGTCGAGGTAGAGCCTCCACTGGTGCGAGACTGCCCCCTCGTTTCCATGTTTAATTGGTATCAGGTGACCGATAATTTAAAACCCGATTGTCCGTTGACAATCGGGTTTATTGATTTTGCATCAATATGAATCAAGTCAGACTGTTAAGCCGGTTCGAAAAGCGACTTATCAACGCCGCAGTTCGGACACGTCCAGTCTTCGGGGAGATCCTCAAAGGCGGTTTGTGGAGGCGTGCCGTTTGTGTTATCGCCGACTTCAGGGTCGTAGATGTATTTACAGATCGAACAACGATACTTTTGCATTGAATCCTACATTGGCAAAAATAAAAACGATTTGTTTCAGTCCTGCGGATCATCGATGTGGCGGCCCATGGCTTTGCCCGCGTATGCGTCTCTAAGCGTTAACCATGAACCAGCTGTGCCAGATGAAAGGCGAGATCAAGGCTTTGCTCTGCGTTGAGACGGGGGTCACACTGGGTGGCATAATTCAGCTTGAGATGATCATTCTCAATTTTCCGTCCGCCTCCGATACACTCCGTAACGTTCTCGCCGGTCATCTCCAGATGAACCCCACCCGGATTGGTTCCTTCGGAACGATGGATCGAGAAGAAATCACCCACTTCACCCATGATGTCGTCAAAGTTTCTGGTTTTGTGGCCACTTTCAGCAACATAGGTATTGCCATGCATCGGATCGCAACACCAGACCACTTTGTGTCCGGCGTTTTTAACCGCCCGTGCTAAAGGCGGTAGGTAGTCTCCAACTTTACCGGCACCAAAACGGGTTATCAGGGTCAGTCTTCCCGGTTCGTTTTCAGGGTTGAGTATTTCGATCAACCGCAGTGTTTCATCAAGATTGTAACTGGGGCCAATTTTGACGCCTACCGGGTTGAGAACGCCGCGAAAAAACTCGATGTGCGCGCCGTCTAATTGACGGGTGCGGTCTCCAATCCAGATCATGTGGGCACTGCAGTCATACCATTCACCGGTCGTTGAATCGCGCCGTGTCAATGCCTCTTCGTAGCCGAGCAACAGTGCTTCATGTGATGTGTAGACATTGGCCTGGTTGAAGCGGGGGCTGTCAACATCGAGGCCGATTGTTTCAAAAAAGTTCAACGCCTTGGAGATCTGCTCCGCCAAAACTTCATAGTTTTGTCCAATCGGAGAATTTTTTACAAAATCGTTGTTCCAGGCGTGAACCCGATGAAGTGCGGCATAGCCTCCCTTTGTAAAGGCACGCAGCAGGTTCATTGTCGCGCACGCGACATAGTAGCCTTTGATCAGTCGCTGAGGATCCGGGCGACGTGCCTCCGCGGTAAATTCCGGGCTGTTCACCATGTCACCGCGGAAGCTGGGAAATTCAAGATCGCCAATCTTTTCCATGTTTGATGAACGTGGCTTGGCAAATTGGCCGGCAATCCGTCCCACTTTGGCAACCGGTTTCCCTCCGGCATAGGTCAGGATGATCGACATTTGCAGTAAAACTTTAAGCGTTTCACGAATATAGGGCGCTGTGCATTGAGAGAAATTCTCCGCACAATCTCCGCCCTGCAGAAGAAATGCCTCGCCTTCAGCCGCTTTCGCCAGGATCTCTTTAAGGGCACGGATTTCGCCTGCGAACACCAGAGGGGGAAATTGTGAAATCGTTTTGATCGTCTCCTGGTATTCAGCGGGGTCGGGCCAGGGCGGCATCTGGGCTGCAGGGAATTGGTGCCAACTTGAGGGATGCCAGTTTGCAGGTGAATCAGACATGGAAACTCCTATTATGTGAACATGTTGTTCCGTTAAATTGTGAAGCTCTTACATAAGATGGACGTATTATATTCTATTTGAAGAATCTATGCATTTGATTGTCATCTTTTTAAGATGTCATTGCAGAGAGTCCGATTTGTTGACGACACTCTCGCCTTAAACAACAAAGGACTTAGACGCTAAGCGGCAAGTCCTTTGTTGTTTAAGGTTGTTTGTCATCCGCAAGAGACCTTTTTGTGGTTCTCTCACTGGCAATAACTATCAAGCTTTTAGCAGGGGCGAAAAAGGCCCATCCGGGAACGTTTCAACGACGCAAGCCGAAAGTGCGATTTCCGTCTTGCTTACAAAATCAAGCACTTGAAAACATGGCCTTGATTTTGGTCGCCCGTCCATGGGCTTCACAGGCTGTTTTTCATCAGCCTGTTAGGAGCTAGCCAATCTGGCAGAACACCTTGCTTTTGGCACCGCAAACCGGACATTCGTCGGGCGCTGACCCCAGCTCGATATAGCCACAGATCGGGCAGAGGTAGAAGTCACTGACGTCCATATCTTTGCCCGCCTTAACCGCTTCAAGAGCCTTAGAGTAAATCTGGGCATGCACCTCTTCGGCGTCCACGGCAAACTTGAACATCCTTTTCGCTTTGTGATCATCAGACAGAGCTTGCTCCAGCATCGGCGGATACATTTCCGTGAACTCATACGTCTCACCATCAATCGCTGCCTGAAGGTTGTCCGCAGTGTTGGCGATCATATCCAATGCCTTCAGGTGTCCTTCCGCGTGAATGCGCTCTGCTTCCGCTGTGGTGCGAAACAGTTTAGCAATGTTGGTGAAGCCCTCCTTTTCGGCCTGTTTGGCAAATGCACGATACTTCTGGTTGGCTTGGCTTTCTCCTGAAAATGCTTCTTTGAGATGTTCGTTGGTCGTTGGCATGGTTCCCTCCTTGAATGGTGGCTGGTAAGCCTTCGATGATCGAGTATTCAGCCTGATATTTTTATCAGGTAAGCGCTTTGCGACAAATTTAAACTGCCGCACTCCGTCAATAATAGGCAATTAGCCGTCGCAGGCAAATTTTTTTACAAAAAGAGCTCTTTGTCCCGCCAGTGCGAGATGTGTTAACCGACTGTCGATGACTTTTCCGTTGACGAATCGGGCTGCAATTTTGTGGCAAAAAATGGCATTAATTTAACTCAAAAATGCTTGTTTCATGAATGGCGTTAGATATAGATTAAATTTTGAGATTTATTCTTTGTTTGTTAATGAATCTGGTGCTTTTGCTTTTTGGGGGTTAGGAATTTCCGCATGAAAATCAGAACAAAAATCATTTTAACGTCATTGTCTCTGGTGCTGATCACCGTTGTTTCCGTGTTGGGCGTTGCCATCTATCAGAACTCTATCCTCAGTCAGCGTGTCAGTGGTGAAATTGATAGTCTGGCGCGTGGAGAAGCAGCATGTATTTCTAAGGATGTTTACCTCATGTGTCGCTCGGCGCAGGAATCTGTCCAGCTCATGGTGGATGCCAGCCTCAATGTTGCCCGCGATACACTGACGACACAGGGTGGCATCGCTATTGATGCGGATAGTGTCCAGTGGCAGGTGGTTAATCAGTTCACTCAACAGGCGCAAGAGATCTCGCTTCCCCGCCTGATGGTGGGTGAGACCTGGCTGGGACAAAACACCAGGGTCGATGTGACGACTCCCGTTGTCGACAAAGTGCACAGGTTGGTCGGTGGTACCGCGACCATCTTTCAACGGATGAACGAACAGGGCGATATGTTGCGCGTGGCCACCAATGTGGTGAAAAAAAATGGCCAGCGGGCGGTTGGAACTTATATCCCCCATACCAACCCGGACGGCACAACCAACCCGGTTATTGCCAAGGTTTTGTCTGGAGAGACCTATCATGGTCGGGCTTTTGTGGTAAATGACTGGTATATCACCGCCTATGAGCCGATTTGGAACAAACAGCACAGCTCCGTTGTCGGTATCCTCTACGTTGGTGTGGAGCAGGAGAATATCGAAAGTTTGCGCCATGGCATTCTTGATATCAACGTTGGCAAAAGTGGCTATGTCTCTGTTCTCGGCGGCAAAGGGGACTTAAAGGGCAGTTATATTATCTCGCAAGGCGGCAAGCGTGATAAAGAGAACATTCTCAACGTGAAAGATGCCGACGGCGTATCCATTATTCGTAACATTGTCGACAAGGCCCTGTCGTTACCTCCCCATAGCCGGGGAGAGATCCCTATTGCCTTTGAACACTATAACTGGAAAAACACCGGGAACGATGAGGCACGAAGCAAAGTTGCCGCAATTACCTATTTTGCTCCGTGGGATTGGGTGATTGTCGCCGGATATTACACCGATGATTTCGCTGCTTCTCATAATCTGGTCAACGATGCTGTGGCAACACAACTGATGTGGATCGTGTCCATTGCGGCATTGATGATTGTTGTGTCGATTGTCGGCAGTTATCTTTTGGCAAGCAGTGTCAGTCGGCCGCTGGTTCTGACGTCAAATATGATGACGGATCTGCAAAATGGCCAACTGGGTAAGCGCCTCAGTCTCAACCGCAACGATGAGATTGGCGACATGGCGCAAGTGGTCGACCAATTTGCCGATAACCTGCAGCAGGAAGTGGTCACCGCCTTTGAAAAGCTGGCCAGTGGCGATTTTACCTTCAGAGCCAATGGGGTGATTGCCGTGCCCCTTGCCCAAGCCAATGCCGCCATGAATGAAACCATGGCGCAGATCCGTGCTTTTGGTGAGCAGATCGCCTCCGGCAGTAACCAGATTTCTGACACCAGCCAGGCCTTGTCTCAGGGGGCCACTGAACAAGCCAGCAGTCTCGAAGAGATCGCCGCCTCACTGAACGAAAGCTCGGCGCAGACCTCTGCCAATGCTGAGAATGCCTCTGTCGCCAACCAATTGACCACCTTGGCTAAAAAAGCCGGTGAAACCGGTAGCCAACATATGGAACAGATGGTCGAGGCCATGAATGACATTAACGCCTCCGGCGAGCAGATTGGTAAAATCATTAAAACCATCGATGAGATCGCTTTTCAGACCAACCTGCTGGCGCTCAATGCTGCCGTAGAAGCAGCCCGCGCCGGGCAACATGGCAAAGGTTTTGCCGTTGTCGCCGAAGAGGTGCGAAACCTCGCGGCCCGCAGCGCCAAGGCTGCGCACGAAACGGCAGAGCTGATCGAAGGCACCGTTGAGAAAACCGTGAACGGCACCCAGATCGCGTCCCAGACCGCCGAAGCGTTGCAGGAGATGGTTGAAGAGATCACCAAAGTGTCCGACCTTGTCGGTGAAATCGCCACCGCCAGCCAGGAACAAGCGCAGGGAATCTCCCAAATCAACATCGGCGTCGGCCAGATCGACACCGTCACTCAGCAGAATACCGCCAGCGCCGAGGAAAGCGCTGCCGCGGCCGAACAGCTCAGCAGTCAGGCCGAACAACTGCGCACCATGTTGAGCCGGTTTACTCTGGAGTCCTCTCCAGCGACATTTACCCGGACTTCCTCGGCAGAACCGCTCCTGGGAATTGGTTGGGAGGAATGATCTTCTGCAAAGCAAACAGTAACGGAGAATGCGTTTTTTCTATGGCACGATGTTTTTCCGCTGATTCAATCGTTTGGGAGGCTGTCCCAGATACTTACGGACGTTGGTGTCTTTGGATTGATGATGTTTTCTGATCTGCATGATAGCGGCTTAAGCAAGGATAACTTTCTTTATGTCTATTCCTTCGCTTGATCAAACTCCATGATCTCGCGTAGGTCGTGACCCAACGGTTCGGGGGCCTTAAGAGCGTAGTGCTTTTGCTTGATCCTCTGGTTCAAGGCATTAATACGTGCCTGGGGATGGGGGTGCGAGGCGAGGAAATAGGCCAGTTTAGGGCCGCTTTCGGCGGCATGTCGGACAAAAAAATCGCCGGCCCCGCCGCAGTGCCCATAATGGCGTGCTAACAGATCCAGTGCAAACAGATCTGCAGCGCGCTCCTGCCCTTGGGAATAACCAGCCTGGATCGGCAGAACCGCTTTGGCGACCAGATCACTGAACCCACTGTCTTGTCCAAAAATCATCGCCGTGGCCATGGCAATGCCGAGACCGCGGCCAAGTCCGCGCAGGTGGTCGCGGTGGGCAAAGTGGCCCAGTTCGTGGCCAATCACCATCATCAGCTCGTTTTCCGAAGCAATCTCCTTCAGCAGCGCGGAAAAAATCACAATCGTGCCGCCGGGCAGGGCAACGGCATTTACCTCATCGCTTTCAAGCAATAAGATGCGAAAGGAATAACGTTTCAGATTCGGCTCTGAATCCGCCGACGCCAAAAGGGTGTCCAGCCGTTGGCTCAGAGCCGGGTTTCCCTCTCCGGGGAAATGTTTCAGCGTCTGGCGCCCAATCCAGTTTTCAAGAGCGAGTGGGGCTTTTTCCGCCACCCAGTCCGTGGTAAAGCCGAGAGCGAAGATAAACACCGCGCCCAGGACCACAATTCCGGAGACCAGCCATAAAAATTCAATGAGAGGATGCGTCCGGGAAACATTGACGTTTCCCGGCAGCTGTTTTGGCGTGAATTTCATGGTCGGTTAAGACGTACCGCCGTGCCGTAGGCAATGGCTTCGACGCTGCCGATCTGTTTTTTCTGATTGGCATTGCGACCAATGGCTGCGGTTTCCAGGCGCAGATTGACAATCATGTTCGCGCCCTGTTCCTTGGCGGCGGTTTTCATGCGTAAGATCGCTTCACGCCGGGCACGATCCACCAGCGATTCGTAGGATTTGACCCGACCGCCGAAGATGTTGCGCAAAATGGCCAACAGGCGCTTGAAATAGTCGATCGATACAACGGCATTTCCGGTGACGAGAACAGCCTGGGTAACATTGTTTTTTGGAAAGCTCCCTTCTGCCGTAACAACGGCCATGTCGAGCAGTTCCTGCTCCCGCGCTTCAATGGCTTTGTAGTGATTTCTCTCGGCCCAACTGCCGGCGGAGTAGCCCAGGCAGAGTAGAACGACAAAAATCACCAGATCGAGATTTTCGAGAAGAAGGTCCATGGGTGTTCCTCCTATTCGACGCGCACGGCCGTTCCGTAAGCAAACAGCTCCGCCGCCCCTTGAGCGACCGACGAAGTGGCAAAGCGAATGTTGACCACTGCGTTGCCGCCCATTTGCTGCGCCTGTTCCGCCATCCGTTGCGTGGCTTCTTCGCGCGCATCCTGCAGCAGCTCCGTATAGCCTTTCAGCTCGCCGCCGACCAGATTTTTCAATCCGGCCATCAGGTCGCGGCCGACATGCTTGGCGCGGACCGTACTGCCTTGCACGATGCCGAAATGTTCGACAATGGTTTTTCCCGGCACCGTATCGACGTTAGTTAAGATCATGGTCTGTTTCTCCTTTGATAAATGGTAGTGATGATAGAATTCCGTCACGGAGATTACTTAATTTTGTTAAATAATGTCAATAAGTAATGTCTATTTCTCATGGATTAAAGTAAGATTAATTGGTTTCTGAGAGCAATCTGTCCGGCATGGTTCGGAGAATGCGAATAACGGCTAAAAAAATAGCGATAGAGAGTTGTTTTCTCAGAGGATAGATATCTTTTTATCTGTTGTTTTTGATGGCGGAAAGGTGAGATATGCCTATTAAATGAGATGAAAGTTGAAATGGAGATCTCATTTACTCCCGATTTATGACTTTTTTTGTGATAGAAATACAGAATCCGTTTTAAGAACGTCCCTTGGCTGTCTGTTGAAAATCAGCCTGTGGAGCCCTTGAACGGGCCAGAACCCTTAAGTGCTTGATTTTGTGAGGTAAGCCGAAAATTGCATTTTCGGCTTGCGTCGTTGAAAAACCTCAGTATTTGACTTTTTTAGCATCCTGTTAGATTTAACCTTATTGCTTCTTATCCGTTGGAAACGTACCGCTATGCAGAGATTTCTTTTTTTTCTTTTTTTCCTTTTTGTTGCTGCTTCCACTGTATCCGCCAATGACCTTCAAGACCTGCTGCCACCATTACTGTCCGCCCATCCCAACCAGAGCGGTGCTTATGTCCTCGACAAAGGGGAAGAGTCCCTGCTGGCGCGCGCCTGGCTGGTGGATCATGCGGCGGAAACCATCGACGTGCAGTATTTCATCTGGAGCGATGACAATATCGGCACCCTGGCCACCGAGAGCCTGTTGCGTGCGGCGCAGCGTGGTGTGAAGGTGCGGGTGATTGTTGATGATCTTTTGATCCAAGCCCCAGAGGATTTTCTGCTGGCGCTGGCCGCGCATCCCAATATTTCCATCCGGGTGTATAATCCGCAGCACAAAACCGGCGTTTCCACTCAGCAGCGGCTGTGGAATATTTTCAGCAATTTCCGTGCGGCCAATCAGCGCATGCATGATAAGACATTTATTGTCGATCAGCAGGTAGCCATCACCGGCGGGCGCAACATGGCTGATGAATATTATGATTTTGACCAGAGCTACAATTTTCGTGATCGCGACATTCTGCTGCTTGGCCCGGTGGCACAGACCATGACCGGCAGTTTTGACGCGTTCTGGAACAGTGATCTGGCCAAGCCGATTGAAAGCTTGCTTAATGCCAAGCTTGCCCCGGATGCACAACGGCGAGAAGCCATCTATGCCGATCTGCATGCTTACGCGCAAAACCCGGAAAATTTTGCCCCGGAAGTGAAACAGGCGTTGGACGATCTGCCACTCAAGTTTCGCGGGTTGATGGATAATCTGGCGTGGGGCCCGGTGTGCTTTGTCAGTGATGAACCGGGCAAAAATCCCGGAGACAACGGGCTGGGCGGTGGTGGCCGTACCACCAGTCAGCTGGCCGCAGCTCTGGCGCGGGCACAGAAAAGCGTGACTATCCAGTCGCCCTATCTGGTGATGCCGGACGGCGGTCTGGAATTGTTTGCCGGGCTGATCAAAAAAGGGGTCAAGGTGCGCATCAGTACCAATTCGCTGTTGTCCACGGATAACCTGCAGGCGTTCAGCGGTTACAGCAATCAACGTGAAGATCTTCTTGATGCGGGTATTGAGGTGTTTGAGTTTCAGCCCTATCCACGCATTCAACAGCAGTTGATGGAGCGCTATCCGAAGCTAAAAGAGAAGTCGCCGGTGTTTGCCCTGCACGCCAAAACCCTGGTGATCGACGGCAAACAGTTGTTTGTCGGCACCTTTAATCTCGATCCGCGTTCCGCCAATCTCAACACCGAAGTGGGCGTGATTATTGATAATCCGCATTTGGCTCAGCAGGTGGAGCTGGAGATCGAGCGTGACATGGCCCCCGGCAACAGCTGGAACAGCGCCGAGGATAACCCGGACCGCTTCGCGCCCTGGGGTAAACGGCTGAAAATGACGTTCTGGAAGTGGATGCCGATGGAAGATATTCTGTGATCAGCAATGCTCCGTGAGGGGCGATTAAGAGCGTGATGTGGTTTGGTGCAGTGAACATCAAACGCAACAAAGCCGGTTCGGGGAGGCATCCGAACCGGCTTTGTTTATGTGTGTATCAACTAGGAAGAAAGGAGAACCAAAACTTGCCTGCCACAACAAGCCTTGATGGTTGTAACTCTACCAAGGTTGTGCCGCAGAAAACACCGCCAGACGCGTAAAAGTTCGCATGACAATCCACGCGCGTAACCTGTGTAGATGCACAGCGTCATTTAACCGCGAATGCGTCGTGCGCGGATGGTGCGTCCTTTCAACTTGCCGTTACAGAGTTTTTTTAACGCGGCCGCTGCTGCCTCGCGTTTGACCGCAACATAGGCCCAGTTGGGGAAAACAGTGATTTTGCCGACGTCGTCTCCGCGAATTCCATCGCCTCCGGTCAGCGCGCCAAGGATATCGCCCGGCCTGATTTTCTGCCGCTTGCCACTGTCGATCTGCAAGGTGGCCATGGCTGGTTGCATGACAGGTTGTGTCTCATCAGAGGGCTCGGGCAGCGGTTCACCGGTCAATGATTGATCGAGAAACTTTGCCAGCCGTTCCACTTTGAAATGCTCTTTGGCACTGTACAGCGAACAGGCCATGCCGTGACTTCCTGCCCGACCCGTGCGGCCAATCCGGTGGACATGCACCTCGGTATCGCGGGCAATGTGATAGTTGAACACGGCATCCAACGCCTCTATATCGAGGCCGCGCGCAGCAACATCCGTGGCAACGAGAATCGAGGCACTGCCGTTGCTGAATCGCACCAGCGATTGATCCCGCTCGCGTTGCTCCAGATCGCCATGCAGTGCCAGGGCGCTGAAGCCGTGTTCGCGCAGGTCGTCAGCAACATCGCGGGTGTCCTGCTTGGTATTGCAAAACACCACGGCAGATGTTGGTTGGTAATAACGCAGCAGGCGACGCAGGGCCTGTTGGCGATCAGCCGTGTCATCGGCAACTTCGTAGAAATGTTGTGTGATCACCGCGCTGTCGTGGGTGGCTTCCACCTGCACCATCACCGGTGTCTTCATCACCCGCCCTGCAATGGATTCAATCTGGCGCGGAAACGTTGCGCTGAACAGCAGGGTCTGACGCGTTTGCGGGGTCTGGTCGATGATGGCATCCAGCGCTTCCTGGAAGCCCATTTCTAACATGCGGTCCGCTTCATCCAATACCAGCAGGGTGAGGTTGTCCAGCTTCAGCGCACCTTTGCGCACGTGCTCCTCAATGCGTCCCGGTGTGCCGACGATGATGTGAGCGCCGTGCTCCAAAGAGCCGAGTTGCGGGCCAAACGGCATGCCGCCGCACAGCGTGAGGACTTTGATGTTGTGGATGGTGCGCGCCAGCTTGCGAATCTCTTTAGCCACTTGATCGGCCAATTCACGCGTTGGACACAATACCAGCGCTTGCACGTGAAAGCGTTTGACGTTGAGTTTTTGCAGCAGGCCCAGTCCGAAGGCGGCGGTTTTCCCCGAGCCGGTTTTACCCTGACCGATGACATCACGCCCGGCCAGAATATGTGGCAGGCTCTGTGCCTGGATCGGCGTCATGTGCGCGTAGCCGATGGACTGGAGGTTTTTAAGCAGTGCAGGCTGTAATTTCAGCGTAGAAAAATCGGTTTGGCTCACGGCGGGTCCTGTCTTGAAGCGTTGAGGGCGGAATAATGGATTGAAGTGCAGTGTCTTCTAGCACATCGGTGGCGTTGATACCATCGATTGTTTTTGTGCTTGGGGGGGGCATGCCTTGAAACCATTGAACCACGGAGACACTGAGGCACGGAGAAAACCATTTGAGGAAAACCTTCTTTTGAAAGCATGGAAGTTTTTCAGAGATAAAAGAGCGTTATTTTTCATCGCGGCATTTATCAGATTTGATCGTGAAGTCATCGTGAAGTGAATTGCTTTTTTTTTGCCCCAAGAGAATGGTCCAGCTTTTGTCTGCTTTGTCGGTGGCAAAAAAAGAAGTTGACCTTCCTCCGTGCCTCCGTGGTGAAAAATCCCTCCCGCTAATCCCCTTGAATATATTTTTTCACCGTGCGGCGATCCAATCGGGTGCGCCGTGCCACCTCTTCATAGGTGCCGAAGCGGTCATAAAGCTGGCGGCAATAGCGTGACAGCAGCTGTTGGGCATCCATGGTGCCGCTGTCAGCCAGAGTTTGCAGGTTGTCGCCGCTGCCGGTGTGGGCGTAAGGATCGCCGTAGTAGTGGCCGTTGAGCAGCAGGCGGCGCACGGCCTGTTCCAGCTCGCGCACGTTGCCCGGCCAGCTGTAGTTGGGAGGCAAATCTTCCATCAGTTGATGGTGAATGGTTTCTGCCAGCTTGACATCCTCCGTGCCGACAATGCGTACAATCAGCCGTTCCAACAGGCTTGGTAACGCGTCGGGAGACTCGGCCAGTTGTTTGCGCAGGGTTGGCACCTCAATCACATCGGAACACAGGCGATAATAGAAATCGTCGCGGAAGTTACCGGCACGGCGCAGCTCTTCGAGGGGGCGGTTGGTGGCGGCGATAATGCGTCCACGGAAACTCTGGCCAACATGGCTGCCCACTGGGCAGAAGCGCCGCTCTTGCAGCACCTGCAACAGCTTGATCTGCACCGGCACGCTGACGTCGCCGATCTCGTCGAGAAAGATGGCACCGTGCGGCACGCAGCGGGCGAACACGCCCTGGTGGTTGTCCACCGCGCCGGTAAAGGAGCCTTTTTTGTGGCCGAACAGTTCTGATTCGATGAGGCTTTCGGGAAACTGCGACAGGTTGATGGCGATAAAGTTGCGGGTAAAGCTCTCGGCAAAGCGACCGCTTTTTTCGTCAAACGGGATAAACCCGGAGCGACCGATGGCCGCGGCGGCCGCGCCTTTGCCGGTGCCGGTTTCGCCAAGCAACAGGGTGGAGAAATCCTCCAGCCGATTCCACAGCGTGACTTCGTAGCGCTGGGTGTCGTGGGTGAAGATCGTGTTCCACAACCGACAGCGCAGGGTGCGCATCGACGCGCTGCTGCCGACCAGCTGGTTGATGAAGAAGAAGCCGCGCCGCAGTTGGTAAAAAAAAGCGAAATAGTGGCGCGCCTGCTGGGCGGTGCAGCCGTAGTCACGCAGTCGGGCCAGGGCTTCGGCGGAAAACGGTACGGCGCACGGTTCTTCTCCGGCCTGAATTTGCTCCACGATCAGGGCGTCAAACTGGGGCAGGGAGACATGATACTGATCGAACAGGATGGCGGTGAGCAATAACTGCCGGTCTGCACCATCGTACAGCGCCAGATTGGCGCGTCCCTGGCTGTTCAGATCGCTCAGCCGTTGTCGGATTGCCTTGGTAGCTCCCTGCAAAGCCCGGTCGCGATCGCTACCGCTGATACCGGCCAAGGCGCGGTCGGCACCGTCGCGGGCATCGCTGAACGGATTGCTGAACGCTGCTTCGCTCACCTGGAGGAAAAAATCTCGCTCTTCGTTGGTTAGTTTGTATTGAGTCGTCATACATATTTTGTACATCGATTGTACATAAAATGCCAGAGTGTTGTTTTGCGGGAATGGCTTTATTGTTTTGTTTGTAAATAGGAATCTTTTAGTTTCAGTGTCTTACGTGGATTGCAAAAAAGTGGCACGTCTTCTGCGATAGAGAAAGTCATCTTACCTATTGTAAAGGAGACTTGTCATGAGATCATTACTGAAGAAAACCCTAATTCCATTGATTGCAATCACCACCTGTTTGTTTCTGTCCGGCACGGCGCTGGCCGCCGGTCTGCTCAAGCCCGTCGGCGCCAACGACGATGCCGCTCTGGCTATCAGCGCCCACCGGGTCGATGTCACCATCAATAACGGCTTTGTCCGCACCGAGGTGGATCAGGTGTTTACCAACAGCGGCACCAGCGCTATTGAGGGGCTCTACTCGTTTCCGTTGCCCCATCAGGCCAGCCTGTCTGAGCTGTCTATGTGGGTCGGTGAACGGGAAATTCTCGGCGAAGTGGTGGAAAAGGAACGTTCCCGCCAGATTTACGAGCAGCAGAAAGCCCAGGGCAACCAAGTGGCCCTGGCCGAAAAGAACGATTTCAAAAGCTTTGACACCCGCATCGGCAATATCCCGCCCCAGGCCGATGTGCGGGTGCGGCTGGTCTACTATCAGCCGATGTCAATTGACCTCAATATTGGCCGCTATCTTTATCCGCTGCGCGAAGGCAATACCGACGAAGAGCGCCTGTCGTTCTGGTCGGTGGATGATCGCGTGTCCGGTCCGTTTCATTTCCATCTGCAACTGAAATCCGCTTTTCCCATCAAGGATGTGCGTCTGCCCGGTCTGGAAAACGAAGCCGTGGTGCAGTATGGCGGCGCGACACATGGTGACGGCGAGGAGGCAAGTGAACAGGGCGGCGAGCAGGGCAACAACCAAATTGTCGATGTCACCATCGACCGTCCCGCCGGAGCGAGCCTCAACAAGGATATCGTCTTTCTCTACCGTTTGGATGACACCACCCCGGCGCGCATCGAGTTGATCCCCTACAAAGCTGACCGCAATGCAACCGGCACCATGATGCTGGTGGTCACTCCGGCGGCGGATCTGCAGCCGATTACCGAAGGCACCGACTGGACCTTTGTTCTCGACGTGTCCGGCAGCATGGATGGCCACAAAATCGCCACCCTGGCCGATGGTGTCAGCCAGACGTTGGGCAAACTCAACAGCAACGACCGTTTTCGCATCATCACCTTTAATCAATCCGCCGCTGACCTGACCCGTGGTTTTGTCACCGCCACCCCGGAAGCCGTCGGCCAATGGATCAACCGCGTCAAAACCATCGCCGCCGGAGGCAGCACCAACCTGTTTGCCGGGTTGGAAACCGCCTGCCGTCGCCTGGACGACGACCGCACCACCTCCATTGTGTTGGTCACCGACGGTGTCGCCAATGTTGGTCGCACCGAACAGCGCGAGTTTTTGCAATTGCTCACCGAGTACGACGTGCGCCTGTTCACCTTTGTTATCGGCAACAGCGCCAATCGACCGCTGCTCGACCGCCTCGCCAAAGATTCCGGGGGCTTTGCCATGCAGATTTCCGATGTGGACGATATCCAGGGTCGGTTGATTCAGGCCAAAGCGAAAGTGCTCTACGAAAAGATGCATGATGTGCGCATTGAAATCGACGGTGAAAAGGTCGATGACCTGACTCCGGCCACCATCGGCAACCTCTATCTCGGTCAGCAACTGGTGCTGTTCGGTCACTACCACGGCTCCGGCGAGGTGACGATCAAAATGAAAGCGCGCATCTCCGGCGAAGAGAAAGAATGGCGCTGCACCGCCATGTTGCCCGAGGTGGCGACAGATAACCCGGAACTGGAGCGGTTATGGGCGCTGTCCCGCATTGACGAACTGATGGCCGAGGTCCGCGAGCTGGGCGAAACAGAACAGCTCACCAGCCAGATTGTTGACCTCGGCGTCCATTACTCCCTGGTCACCGATTACACCTCGATGCTGGTGCTTAACGACGATGTCTACGAGCAAGAAGGGATCAGCCGTCGCAACGCCGACCGCGTGGCCAAGGAACGCCAGGCCCAACAGCAACGCAGTCAGCAACCGGTGCGCAATTACCGCGTCGATAACACGCCGCAACAGCGCTCAACCGATGATGCTTCGGCTCCGGCTCAACAGACCAGTACCTTCAACAACCGTCCGTCACCCGGTATCGGCCACGGTTCCGGCCCGGTGAGCCTGATCGCCGTGCCACTGGTGGCCTGGCTCAACCGCCGCAAACGTAACCGTTAACTCTCCGCCTCATTCTCAACGCCGGGTGCGCACATGCGTACCCGGCCTTATCGTCAAGGAGAAGCTTCATGTCTGTTGCCGATACCACCATCAAAGGGGCCACCATCGCCACCCCATCCAGCCCGTTCTCAGTTGCACTGCTCTGGATTGCCGTGCTCGGGCTGTGCAATGTCTCTCTGTTTTGGTCTGGCGTGCCGACCACGGCATTGATGTTCGATGCCTCAGCGGTT
Organism: Desulfuromonas acetoxidans DSM 684; assembly: GCF_000167355.1. NCBI lineage: Bacteria > Pseudomonadati > Thermodesulfobacteriota > Desulfuromonadia > Desulfuromonadales > Desulfuromonadaceae > Desulfuromonas > Desulfuromonas acetoxidans. The sequence continues at coordinate 57,832 of NZ_AAEW02000018.1, read as the reverse complement.
GCCTCCGGTCAGTGGTGGCGATTGTTCACCTGGCCGTGGGTGCATGTCAGCGGGTACCATCTGCTGATTGACGGCCTGACCTTTGTTTTGCTTTATCATGGCTTGCACGCGCGGCGCTTCATGTTTCTGTTGTGGACCGTTGTCGGCAGTCTGGTCGTGCCGTTGCTGGTGTCGCGGGTTATTTATGTTTATGGTCTTTGTGGCCTGTCCGGCGTGGCCCATGGTCTGATGGCCGTCAGTTGTCTGGAGCTGATGAAAAACAGTGACAGTCGTGTAATCGGTGGACTGTTTTTGGCCGCTCTGGTGGGCAAGACCGTGTGGGAAGTCGCCACCGGTAACGTCGTGTTTCATCACCTGCATTTAGGCGACATCGGTCATCCGGTGGTGACGACTCATCTGGGCGGATTGCTTGGCGGGTTGGCCGCCTTTGCGGTGTGTGGTGCAAAGCAAAAGCATCGACACGAATCATGACATCCTAGTGATGATCCTGAGACGTGCTCGGCAATTGCCCCAAAAGCATCAGCATGGCGCCGTCGGCTAACAAGGAACCAACGGTTTCGAGTGCCTTGCGCAGTGGTGTATTGCTGACCTGTTCCCAGCGGGTGTCGCCGGTGAAGTTTTCCGGGGTTGTCAGATTGTAGAAAACAGGCACTTGGTTGTCGTTGAGGTCTGTGGCGTGAATGCGTAGCCAGGCCTCTGCGCCGGGAAGCACATCGGTCAGATAATCAATGACCACCTGACCATTGTCAAAAACATTGGACACTACCTTTTCGGCCGCATCCACATTGCTGATCGTTGCATCGGGAACCATTTCCACCAGATTCCAGCCCGCCAGCAGCAGATCTTCGCCCATGTGATTAACACTGCCACCAACCCCGGCCACCACATCGTCAGCCACCGCTTCCGTCAGTTTGTCGAAGACAAAGCTGGCGCGCTCCTGAAATCCTTCGGGGGCGGCTTCGCCGTCAGGGCGCCAAGCGCCAAAACTCAGAGCACTGCCCACATCGCAGACCAAATCGACCAGCGAGCCGACCAGGCCACGGTTTTGACTGGTCTGCACCTCGCCCTGTTCATCGCGGTAATGCGTTTCAGCGCCAAACAGCAGGTTCTGGAAAAAGTTGCCGATGTTGTCGACCACATCGGACAGATCTTTGGTGAGATTGTCGATTGTACTGGACTCTTCGGATTGAGCGGCGCTGGGGATGAAATAGTTCTCGCCACCGGGATTACTGAGCAACTGTTCGTCACGATATTTCTGCCAATCACTGGCGTCGGTTGAGATAGCCGGAACATGGCGTGGGGGCGAGGATGGCGAAGAAAGACGTTGCTCTGGTTGTGCGCTATTTCGGGCTCGGACGAGGATGCGAGAAAAATCGTCCGTTTGCCCGTTCTTCACCGGCGGAGCCGAGCGGACTTGTGTGCTTTGAGACTGTTGAACGATTTGAACGGGCATGGGGTATCCTAACTTATCGTTTTAGCGTCCTTTTCTTTTCGACTTCTCGGACGAAAAACGTAAGAAAAAAGATGTTTATTCCATGTCTGTGAGGTGCACTTTCCGTTCTTTTTGGGTTAGCAGGCGGCGGTATTCCTCCAGATCAAAGGTGAGCAGGGAGCGCTTTTTGCGCGGCTGCAGCGCTGCGGCATGTTGGCCCTGTGCCGTGAAGCGTTCCTTCTCGCCGTCGTCAAACACGCGGATGCGACCGTATTCGCCGTCGTAGCCTTCTGTGATGAGAATCTCTCCGGCGCGCATGCGACGGATCGCCTCGGCAAACAGGGCGTCGCTCTGTTGTTCGATGATGTCGAGTGGCAGGTCCATGAGGATTGTCAGCTCTGGTCCCCATTGGCGGATATACCCCTGATAGACCTTGGCTACTTTTTTACTGGTCGGTCCGACATCCATCAGCTCGCTGAGCAGCTCTTTGAGTGGGATAAGTGAATGAAACGGTTTGCGATTCGGCCGCTGCAAAATATCGCTGCGATCAGAGAGTTGTACCACCCGGTTGGCCACGCCTACGGTCAGCGGTTTGCCGCACTCCGGGCATAGGCCGTCGTGGCGAAAAGTCTCCACCGGATCAAAACACACCCCGCACTTGCGGTGGCCGTCAAAGTGGTATTTGCCCTCCTGGGGAAAAAACGAAATGGTGCCGACAAAGCCGTCGTCGCCCTTGATCACCGCCTCACGCAGCGCCGTATAGCTCAGGTCCGTGGCCAACAGGTTGGCGTTGCGCCCCAGCTTTTCCGGTGAATGGGCGTCGGAGTTGGCCAGCAGGGTGAAGTCGTCGAGAAACGAACACATCCAGTTGATGGCCGGGTCCGTGGACAGGCCCATCTCCACCGCCGCCAGCAGCGGGGTCAGCTCCTCGTAACATTCCGTCAAATTGTCAAAACCCGACTTAGCGCCCAGCGCCGAGAACCACGGCGTCCAGATATGCGCCGGAATAAACATCGTGCGCTCGCACACATTCAGGCACAGGTCAAACAAGTCTTTGGAATCCAGCCCAAGAATCGGCCGCCCGTCCGAAGTGATGTTGCCGATCTTATCCAGCCTGGTCTGCAGCGCCTCAGCGCTGGCAAAGTCCGGCAGGCAGATCACATTGTGCACCTTGCGCACCTTACCGGCTTTTTTGTAGATGTTGCTGATCTCGCCGGTAAGCATGAAACGCACTTCGCCATCCGGTGCTGGGAAGTCCTCGACCTCCGGCACATCGGCGTACTCCGGTTTGAGGCGAAACAATCCTTCCTCGGCCGGTTCCAGTTTTTCCTTCAGCTCGGCCAGCCAGCCCGGATGGGTGATGTCGCCACTGCCGACCACATGCACTCCTTTGATGCGCGCCCAGTAGGCCAGATATTCCGGCGTCAATTGCTTGCTGGTGGCACGCGAGTAATGGGAGTGGATGTGGAAATCGGTGACGTAAGTGCGGGGCTGGGTCATGGATCGAGCCTTGGGATGAGAGGCAGTGTGTTGTGAGGCGTCATTATCCGCGTTTGCGGGAGAGGTGTCAAACGGGCAACCTGCGGTGTTCGACGAAGAACGTGTGATTAGATCGGAATCAAGATTGTTCATTAATCCCCAAGTGTATAAGATGAGCGAGGTTTCACAAATTCTGCTTTTTTATCCCTGGGAGAAAAATGTCGTTTGTCCTTCGCACCGTCTTAATCGGCTTGGTGATTGCTTCCGTCTCAGCCTGCACGACCTACACCGGAGACCGTCTGCTGCAACTGACCGAGCAGCCTGTTACCTACGAGCAGCAAAGAATCATTGCCAAAGCGCAACAAGGCGTGGCTGACATTCTCGACAGACTGGAGATTCCCCAAGAGAGGAAAGCCGTTTTCGAGACGATTTCGCCGGTGAGCGTGATTCGCGACAACGAGCCGCTTACGTTGACCCGAGTTCATAATCAATTGGTCATTGCCGGTCAAAACCTCACGATTGCCCACGCAACAAACTCGATCATTATTTCATCCGGTTCGCTCGACATCTCGCATAGTGGCAACAATGTCATTGTCTGTGGTGGTGATGTCGATATTGGCCACGATGGAAGCTTGGGAAATGGCAGCCTTGTCATCTCAAAAGGCAAGACGAAGGTCAGTCATGCCGGGAATAGCCTGATTTATGCGATAGGGGGAGTTAAAATTTCACATGCGCGAAATGTGCATGCATTCAATACGCGCCAGCGGAAAACGTCGTGGGGGCATATTAATAACATTCTGATAAAACCGCTGTTTCGTGAGGAGACAGAATTTAGCCAGATTGAGAATGGCGAATAGATTTGCATTTTTTCAAGCAATGTCTGGCTGAAATGTTGTCATTCAAGGCCTTACTCCCTCCTGAAGATAGGTTGGTCAATGGACGACTTGACCCCTTTGTGTTTCTAGAATTCGTTGATGCAGAGATGACGGAAAAAGAGAGGCCCATGTTTCTTGAGAGCTTATCCCGGCAGGCACCATTCGGAGACGGGGTATGGCAACGAAAGATGTGTTTGAAATTTGGGCTTGAGTCGACAATAAGGTCAAAGGGAAGGCCGAGGAGACAGGAGAAGTAGCCTGTCCCCTTTCCCTCTTCTGATTGGATAAAAAAGGAGTTCTATATGTTCACATTTAAGCAAGCGTTCAAGGATTCTGAGAGATATACCAAAAGGCATTTACTACTTGGTAACGGTTTTAGTATTGCCTGCCGCCCAGACATTTTCGTGTATGGGAAGCTGTTTGAGCGGGCCGACTTCTCTGCTCTGTCTCCCTCGGCAAGGCATGCGTTCGAGGCGCTAGGTACCCAAGATTTCGAAAAAGTCATAAAGGCGCTTAGAGACGCTAGCGCTTTAGTTGCACTTTATGAAGATGTGCATGGTGATGTGCCTGCTCAGATGGTTGAGGATGCTGAAGGATTACGGGAGGTTCTCGTGCAGGCAATTGCTTCAAGCCATCCAGAGTGGCCGGGAGAGTTGACAGATGTAGAATATGCCGTCTGCAGGGTCTTCCTTAATAACTTCGATACCGTCTACACTTTGAACTATGACCTGCTTCTGTATTGGGTGCAGATGCATACTCAGCCCGGTGTGAATCCTTCATCAGACGATGGCTTTCGAAAGCCTGAAGATGACTTGGAGGCTAATTACGTTACTTGGGAGCCGGAAAATAGCTATGGGCAAAATACTTGGTTTTTGCATGGTGCACTCCATATCTTTGATACTGGAACCGAACTTCAGAAATACACGTGGGTTAACACCGGGATTAGACTGATTGAGCAAATCCGGGATGCACTAGAAAGAAGTTATTTTCCATTATTCGTTGCCGAAGGTACGAGTGAAGAAAAGCTTGAGAGAATTCGGCATAATGATTATTTGGCTAAAGCCTACCGGAGCTTCAGTTCTATTGGTGGTGCATTGTTCATCTACGGCCATTCTTTAGCAGAGAACGACGAGCATTACCTGAAGCGGATTGAGAAAGGAAAAATTCGTCACGTTTACGTGGGGATATATGGCGATCCGACGAGCGCGGCCAATAAAGCGATAATTAGTCGGGCAAAGGCTCTGGCACTTGCTCGGAAAGGTAAGACAACGCTCGATGTGTCATTTTTCGATGCTGGAACCACACAAGTTTGGGAATCGTAAAGTGATAGAAACCACGAAGGAAGGTTATTACGTTCTGACTGTTGGCTATGGCGGACTATCGAACATTCTGTAGCCATTCTGGAGAGACAGAAGGTCCGGCAGTTGATTGATCCTAGGTCGAGACCTTTTCAAAGTTCAAGCCAGAGTTCAACAGAGAGTCTTTTGAACCATGGTAAAGGGGACACATGGTAAAGGGGACAGGCTACTTTAGCGAGGGGGAGTCAATGCAAGGTGGGCGGAAGTGTTATTGCCGCTTTACCGGTGCCTTTCGTTGGCAACTGGGCCGAATTCGTTGATGCAGAGATGACGGAAAAAGAGAGGCCCATGTTTCTTGAGAGCCTATCCCGACAGGCCCCATTTGGGGCCGGGGAATGGCAACGAAAGATGTGTTTGAAATTTGGTCTTGAGTCGACAATGAGGCCAAAGGGTAGGCCGAGGAGCAGGGAAAAGTAGCCTGTCCCCTTTTCCCTGCTCAGCAACATTCAAAACCACATACTGATGAAAGAGAATAGTGATAATGATTGAAGAAGCGAAAGTCAATTTTTACAGAATAAACAAATGTGGCTATTACGAAAGAGGAAATGATATTAACTCGTTTGGTGGTATAGAGAATATTCTAGATCAACTTTTCCGCTGGGCTTCTCAGGATGATTTTACTTTGAATGATAGTTGTACCTATGAGGTCCTAGATGACGATCAGATTCTCAGGACTTTCTGCTGCAATCTTATCAACGAAAAAAACACTGGGGATTACCTGCTTACTACTTGGAATGAAACTCCATCGAATGAAGGCCGTGTTGCCTCAATTGAAGCTAATAGTACTTTGGGACACAGCACGGTACATATGAATGCGCTACCGGAGGGGACCATTCCCGGTTATGCAACTTATTTTTGGTTTTTGCCTCAGAATAATATTTTTGCAACAATCAGATTTGGAAGCAGAACTCTCAATGGACACAAAAATCTTGTAAAATACCTCAATGGTTTTCTGGATGTTTTCAGTGATCATGTTGTCAAAGAGGAGGATCCTGCTATGGATGGACATTATGCGGTTCATGGTTATCGTGACCTGCTTACAGGGGAAGTGACAGACACTTTATATCCAGCCTTTGCATCATCTCCGATCAGAAATCCTGGCGAGATTAACTACATTAAAGACAATAGGGTGAGGATTAGAAAGATGATTAGGAAAACCACCCTTGATGTTAACGTGCAGGCAGAAGTAGAGTTTTACCAAAGACTTTTAAATCGTTTTGGACTTGGTGAGCCTCCTGCCCCAGATATGCATGCTAAGATTGAATACAATATGCCTTTTGAGCCTGGGACTGGAGAACTAGATGAAATTATTGATAATTGGAATGAAACAGCAGGAGGGACTTGGAATGATATAGGGTTTAAAATGGAAGGTGACCCTCAGCCGAAATGGTTGAGCAATTCCCTTGCGAAAGCCAGCCAAACGGTCGATATCGAAAAGGACAATGATGAAGTAATAAATGCTGAATCTCTGTTAGGTGCACTAATAGAAAACAGAGATGCTTTTCTTGAAGTAATAGAATGGTGAAAATAATTTTTTACATTTTGGCAATTGTAATTTTGCTAACTTTTTTCTTTTTTGGAGGAAATGTTAGTTTTTCGGAGCAGTGGCCGCTTTATGAATCACTCAGAAACACAGCTGCCATTATTTTTGGGGTAATGGGAGCGTGGATAGCAATTATCTACCCAAAAGCACTGACAAACATTTTAAAGAGCAGAGATACAAAAGATAATGCCGTAGAAGCTGAAAGAGTAAAAAAACTAATAGCCCCAATGGTTTATTCGACAGCTATTCTTTCTATTGTTTTGCTCGTCGGGCTTTTTGCTCCAGTGCTGAAGCAAATTCAGTTGGCCAAAGAAAACTACGTGCTCATCAGACAGCTATCTTTTTCCATGCTAGGTTTGTTGACATATATTCAATTGTGGTCATTGATTTTGACTTTGATTCCTTGTAATGTCGCTCAGGGAGAAGTCCAAAAGGGCAAAGCTAAAAGAGAAGCTCTCGATCGTAAATTTAAGCCCAAATAATTAGCGATTGTTTGAAGCGGGACCGTTGTCGATCCCGCTTTTTTTTAGTACGACTAATCCTTTTTCTCCATCAGCATCACCCTCGCCATCTCCAAATTATGCCAAGCCACAACCCGAATCATCTCCACATCACGGTCTTCCACCTTATCCAATTCCGCAAGAAATTTCTCTAACTCAGTGGTCGCCGTCGCCACTTCCTGCGGGCGAAACGGAATGGAGAAATCGATCCCTTTGACATTCCAGCCTTCCGGGAAAGTGATGAACGGTGCAAAGTCGGCAATCTGCCGTTTGGCCGTTGGGACGATGGTGCTGGTTTTCATGTTTTCAAAGCGCATCCCGTCGGTATCGGCAACAATGGTGTAGCTGCCGGTGAACGGTTGCTGCACATCCTTGTTGTTGGCGTAGGTGTAGCTAGACTCGGCGACCTGGGCGTGGCTGGTGTGGCAGCTATCGCAGGTGCGGGCCTGGCCGAGGGCGTGGCTCATTTTGTCCATCTGAATCCACAACAAGGCCTTGTTGTTGTGCGGCAAGTCGTTGCGGGTGCCGTTGACGATAAAGGCGTCGTTGACGTCGGTCTGCTCGCGGGCAATGGCGAAGGTCTCGGGTTCGCCGATGCTGGTATCTCCTTTGATGGTGCGTTGCGGGATGGCACGGAACTTCAGGTCGGTGGGGGCGACATCCTTGGTCTGGTTGAGCGCGGCCATGGGGTAGGGCTTGACCGGAATCCAGCTCCCGGCGGCGTTTTTAATCAGCGTCGGCAGGGAGCGGGTGCCGTAATATTCCTTGTGCTTGGTGAAGGGTGTTTCCACCCCGGCGACCACGCCCGGCCCCCAGAAGGTGAACTGATACGCGCCGACGGTCTGAACGTGGCAGGCGCTGCAATCGACATTGCTGTGGCTGGACTGGGCGACGGCGGCGACGATCTGTTCATGGCACTGTTGGCAGGAGTTGCGTGCCGAGTCGCTGGCCAGGTGGCCGAACTGGTGATTGTCGATCTGATGGCAGTCGATGCAGTCGACACCGTTCTGCACATGCACGCCTACGGGCAGGTCGGACGGAAAGGCGTATTCGCCGCGCATGTATCCAGCGCCACGGCGTCGATCCATAGGCCCGGCATGACACAGGCTGGCACGGCCACCGCCATAGCAGGATGGCGCTTCGGGCGGGCCGAAGCGGTGACGGCCTTGGCCTTTGTAGGCGTGATAATGGCAATCGTTGCACCCGGCGTGGCATTTGCTGCACTGGCGTGCCGAGGCGTTGTTTTGCGCGGCATCAAACGGCACCGCACATTCACTGGCCAGGGCCTCATAATTATCGCCGAACCACGGGCCGCAGTTCTGCGGGCCGGGCAGGTCTTCGCTGAAGGTGCGGAAGGCGCGCTGATGTTTGAGCAACCCCTTGGTGGAGCTGTTGTAAGCGGTGACCTCGTCATCATGACATTTGCCGCAGGTGGCGCGGGCCACTTCCGGCGCATAGGCAAAGGTCTGCGGATCGCGGTCGTGATAATAGACGCCGAGAATTTTGCCTGCTTTGGCCTGCTTCAGCGTGGCTTTATCCGGCTTGGGAATCATGGCGTCAAAGTCTCGGTCCTGCGGTTCCAGTGCGGTGATGCCGACCTGCTGCCGATCCATGGTCTCGCCTTTGTACGCACCACCAACGGCCATCAAAAACGGCTTGAGCACGCCCTGATGCGCGGCGTCTTTATCCAGAGTAGTGTTGTCGCCCTGATGGCAGTCGACACAGGTGGGCATACCGCCCATGTTGACTTCGTCGTCCACGGTCTGCGGGTCGAGATACAGGGCTGGAGCGCCCAGGGATGTCATCTGAATTTCATCGCCATGACAGCGCACGCAGGTGGAGTCGGCGTTGTAACCAAAGCTCAGGGTGGGCAGAAGCAGAATAAGCAGGAAGCACAAGCGTTGCACCATGATGGCGTCCTTTCTGAAGTGGAGGAGGGCTGATGAAGTGAAACGGAACAATTTGTTTTAGCATGCTTTAACGATGATGTCATGCCGTTGCTGTATTCAGTATTTATGAGGATGATGAGGGGCATTGCCCGGCACTTCCGTACTGCAGCGCTGAACGGATGAAGTTCGCCAGCGCGATCAGTTCCGAATGACGAACTACTGAAACACAGGACCAAAGTCAAGGTCGCCGGAGTTCGTCCCGGCAGCCGACATACTTTTGACTTGCCGCTCAAAAGTATGCAAAAACCAGCTTGAACTTCTCCTGAACCTGGATCCACCAACACTGTGTCTGTTTCCATTTTACTTCACAGATTCGGCTTGCCTCCCTTTAGCTCGGCAAATCGTGCAACTCATCATCTATGGCGTAAAACGTTGATAATAGTCTTATGTCTTTCTCTCTTTTTTCCGTGGCACCGATCGAACGGGCTGGACGGTGCCCGCCCTCCAGTCGTGTGTTATTTAGCATCCCAGCCCTTCCGTTCTGCAGCACCGAACGTAGTGAGTGTCGCTGAGATGGTCGTCGGCAAACTGTTTGAGCGGTAGCGAGTTTTTGCCGACATTTCAGCGTAAGCGAATGTAGAGAGGGAACCCGGCAGGGTGCAATGACGGAAGTCGATTTTACGCCACTTTTGTCGACGCAAAAGGGGCCCGAGGTGTGGGCGCGGAAGCCCACGTCATGTGCGTACCAGATAACGTGAACGGATGAAGCTTTTAAGAGCGGTCATGCTGAACCCTGGGCGGGAAGATAGCTCAAAACACATTCCAACGCCGAAACGACCCCGCCTTTTTCACCCGTTGAACTGCAAGCTCCACAGCCGCCTCTCGGGGCAAAATCCCTTTTCGTTTAACGCCATCCAGAACATTGCGAGTATTGTGACGCAACTTTTCCTCAATCGCTTCGAGCGCCGCCGATTCCGTGGCCCCTTCATATTCCATAGCGGCGCAGATCACGCCACCGGCGTTGGCAATAAAATCAGGAATACACAGGATGCCGCGTTGATGAAGAATCCTCTCTGCATTATGGGTGATGGGGATATTCGCCCCTTCGACCACGAGGCGGGCTTTGAGGCGTTCGGCATTATCTTCGTGAATCACATCGGGGCGGGCAGCGGGAATCCAGATATCGCACTCCATGTCGAGAATAGCGTCTTTGGTGCCGTGCTGACCATCCTTATAAGCGGTGATACTTTTGCCGTTGGCCTTGAGTTCAGCAAGGTGGTCGATGTTGAGCCCCTGGGCGTTGTAGATGGTGCCTTGTGAATCTGCCGCTCCTACCAGGATCGCGCCGTGCTCGGTCAGAAAGCGGGCGGCATGTTTGCCCACGGCTCCGAATCCCTGCACCACAACGCGGGCACCGTCGAGACCGAAATCACACGCCTCCAATGCCACCTCCGTCGCGTGAAACAGCCCCAGCCGGTGGCGCCGATCTCATCAAGGGGAATGCCGCCAATCTCACGCGGCAGACCAACGGAGCGACCAATCTCATCCTGCACCCAGGCCATACACTCTTCATCGGTGCCCATGTCCGGGCCGACGATATATTCTTTGATGTCGCGCAGGGCATTGGCCACGGCGCGGATCAGGCATTCTTTCTGGTCGTGTGGCATTTTCGGATCGCCATAGAGCACGGCCTTGCCGCCGCCATGTGGTAGGCCCGCAGCCGCATTTTTCAAGGTCATGGCTCGCGCCAGACGGCAGCACTCTTCGGTACTGACATCGGGAGCCATGCGCAGGCCACCAATGGCAGGCCCGGCTGCGACATTATCCACCACAAGAACCGCTTTCAGGTTGAGCGAAGGTTCATAGATATGCAGGATCTTGGTCGGGCCGAGATCATCATAGAATTTGAAAATGTCTTCCATGGCGGCAGCCTTTCTGATGGTGAGCAGGGATGAGGCGCTTATTTAAAAAATAACAGAGAAAACGGATGTTTCTTCTGATGGCGGGAAAAAGGGTACATTGATTTTTTCGGGGACTATGTGCGTTTGAATCTTACGATCAAGACCAAAGTCAAAACCGCCGGGAAGCGCCCCGGCTTGCGCCATCCTTTTGTAAGCCGACAAAAGGATGCAAAACCGGCTTTTTAGACCCGGCCCTCCGGGGGTCGCAAACCCACCTGAAATGAGTCGATTTCCCGTCTGCGTTACAGATTCGGCTCGCCGCCCTTTAGAACGACGAATCCTGCTACTCATCAACCATGGCGTAAAACCGTGATAACAATCTTGCGTCTCTCTTTATTTCTTCCGTGGCATCCCCTTCGCTACATCTTCTTTATTTTGCAACCAAGCCCTCCCGTTCAGCAGCGCCGAACAGAAAGAGCGTCGCTGTGATGGTCGTCGGCAAACTGTTTGAGGACTGTGGTACACAGGGCGAGTTTTTGCCGACATCTCAGCGTAAGCGAATGCAGTGAGGGAACCCGTAGGGCGCAATGGTCGGGAGTCGATTTTGCGCCACTTTTGTCGACGCAAAATGTGGCCCGACGTGTGGGCGCGGAAGCCCACGTCACGTGCGTACCAAGTGATGTGAACGGATGAAGTTCTTAAGAGCGGTACTGCTGAATTATTGGGGCGAAGAGCAATCGTCGCTTACGAAACTTGCCAAACCTGCTGCGTCAACACATCACAAGCCGTCAAAACCCGATGATGCCCGGCCCCGGTATCCATCGCATAACGCCCCGCATCAAACGTCGGCCAGTTATTTGCCGTCGGACTATGCCCAACCACCTGAATAATGCCATCATCGCTTGGCGGTAAGTTACGCGCCCACAGCAGGGTAAAGATCGATTGCTTCTCCACCGGGATGCCGGGCTGAAGCCCGGCGTGGACAAAGACAAACGGATCACATGGCCACCACAGCCGGGTGCTCTCCAGAAAGGCGACGTGTTCTTGGGGGATATCGCTGAGTTTCGTGGTTTCGTAACTGGCCAACGTGGCCCGGCCGCCGTTGCTGTAGAAAATATCGATATCGGAAAAAGATCCGACGTCCTCCTGATAGCGTGAGCAGATTTCGCGCAGGCGCACATCATGGCGTAGGCCAACCTCGACCAGCGCATCAAGCAACATTTGATCGTGGTTGCCACGCAGAAAGACGGTGTCGGGAAAGCGTTGTTGCAGGGCGATGAGGTAGGAGAGTAAACCGCAACTGTCCGGGCCGCGATCAATATAGTCACCGAGAAACACCAGCTGATCAGCGGCGCTTGGCTGGACGACATTGAGCAATCGGCGCAGCATATCGCGTTGACCATGCAGATCGCCGATGGCAATCAATCGCTGTGGTTGGTTGCCGTTGCTCATCGCCTTGGCCACCTCATCTTCTCTGCTACGAGTGTTCAAACCATCCGGTTGTGCGTTTGCAGATCCCCACCAGCATCAGCATCACCGGTACTTCAATCAAGACGCCGACAACCGTGGCCAGGGCCGCACCCGACGACAGGCCAAACAGCATGACCGCCGTGGCAATGGCCACCTCAAAGTGGTTCGAGGCGCCAATCATGGCTGCCGGAGCCGCGTCGGCATAGTCGAGTTTTAACAGCTTCGCCGCCACATAGCCAAGGGTGAAAATCAGCACTGTCTGCAAAAACAGCGGGATCGAGATCCAGACAATGGTCAGCGGATTGGCGAGGATGGTTTCCCCTTTAAAGCTGAACAGCAGCACCAGGGTCAACAGCAGGGCGCTGATCGTGACCGGCGTCAGCACATGGAGAAACTTCTCCTTAAACCAGTGCTCGCCCTTATGGGCAATGATCCATTTGCGGGAAAAGTAGCCTGCAACCAACGGCAGGGCGACGTAAATAGCGACGGACAGCAGCAGTGCCTGCCAGGGCACCGGCAGTTGGCCGACACCGAGCAGAAAGCCGCCGAGTACGCCATAGAGCAACAGCATGGTTAGCGAGTTGATGGCGACCATTACCAGGGTGAGGCCGTCGTTGCCCCGCGCCAGATAGCCCCACACCAGCACCATGGCGGTGCAGGGGGCAATGCCGAGCAGGATGCAACCGGCAAAGTAGCTGCGCCACAACGGGATTTGCAGCATTTTTACGCCATCGTGCAGCACGACGAGTCCGGCACCGTGGCTGGCACCTACCGGCAGGTCAAGGCCGAAGGGCATTTTCACCAGGTCGACGGCATCGGCACCGATGAAGCTTTTGAGCAGAATACCGAGAAACAGCATGGCAATGGCGTACATGGTAAAGGGCTTGATTGCCCAGTTGAGAAACAGGGTGAGAAAGACCGGCTTACCGCTCTTCCCGGCTTTGACGACGCTGGCAAAATCGATTTTGACCATGATGGGATACATCATGAAAAACAGGCAGATGGCAATGGGGATGGAAACCACGGGCGCGCCGTTGACCTGGATCGCCATATTGTCGAGGGAGCTGGCCAGATTGGGGGCGACTTTGCCCAGCAGGATACCGCCGATGATGCACAGGCCGACCCACAGGGTCAGGTAGCGTTCAAACAGGCTGGTCATTTTACGGGTGTTGTCCAACGGTGTTTCACTGTGCATGCGTTACTCCATGACGGATGAGGGCAGGGTTTCGACAAAGGCTTTGATCTGGTCGCGCACGGTGCGGTAACAGTCCAGTTGCTGTTCTTGCGAGGCCCCTTGTTCGGCCAGCTCTTTGGCCATTTTGGGGGGATCGTCAAAGCCGACATGAACCACTTTGCAATTGGCCGGAAAATACGGACAGGTTTCGTGGGCGTGACCGCACACCGTGACCACGACATCAATGGCGATCTCTTTGAACTCATCGATATGCTGGGAGCGGTGGCTGGATATATCCACACCGGCTTCGGCCATCACTTTAACGGCGTTGGGATTGAGGCCGTGGGTTTCAATCCCGGCGGAGTAGACGTCAATCACATCGCCTTTAAGATGGCGGGTCCAGCCTTCGGCCATCTGACTGCGGCAGGAATTGCCGGTACAGAGAAATAACAGTTTCAATTTGCTACTCATGGGGTTGGCTCCTTATTGATCAGGGGGTGTTGTGTCTTTTGCAAAGATCGTTTTTGTCGCAGGAGGTGATTTCCGCCAGTGTTTTGCGATCCTGCTTGATGGTCGTGTCGTTTTTCAGTTGGCGCGATAACCAATCCAGCATCTCCAGCAACGGTCGAGATTTTTGGGTCAAACGGTAATAAACCCAGCGGCTTTCCTTACGGCTGCTGACCAGGCCGGACGCCACCAGCACGCCCATATGACGTGATGCCGTCGCTGCCGTGATTTGCAAAAACTCGGTAAGCTGGCAGGCGCACAGCTCGTCGTATTCAAGCAGGGCGGCAACTACCCGAAGGCGGTTCTGGTCGCCGAGTGCTTTAAACAGTTGTGAAATGGACTCCATGGATCAGCTCCTTAATCTATCTGTTGCATAGTTAGCCAATTAGCTAACTATATAAAGTATAAAATGGGGATGGGCAAGTTTTTTTCAGGTTAGGATTATTCTTTTTCCGTGGATCGTTATCTGGAACCTATTGATTCGGCGGAATTCATCCGTTTGCGCAATCAAGTACGCACGTGACGTGGGCTTTCGCGCCCACACGACGACACTCGTTGTGTTCGGCGCTGCAGTGCGGAAGGGCTGGGGTGCTAAATAACACACTACTGAAGGGTGGGCTCCGTCCCACCCGTTAGATCGGTGCCACGGAAAAAAGAGAGAAAGACATAAGACGATTATCAACGTTTTACGCCAAAGCTGATGAGTTGCACGATTTGCCGAGCTGACAGACGGCTGAAAACCGTCTGTGGAGGCCATGGACGGGCGACCACCATCTTTGATGGTGTAAGCAAGACGGAAATCGCATTTTCGGCTTGCGTTTATTGGGAAACACAGGACGTGTTTATCCAATATTCTCTTTGTTGAGGCGAGCCGAATCAGTGAAGCATGACAGAAACAGACGCATGGTCGATGAGTTTAGGTTCAGGAGAAGTTAAGCTGGCTTTTGCATACTTTTGAGCGGCCAGTCAAAAGTATGTCGGCTGCCGGGACGAAACCCGGCGACCTTGACCTTGACCTTGACTTAGAACGCTAGACCATATCGGTCAATCCGCTTCCCCTTCCTCCTCGATCTCCTGTTCAATAAACCGTTCCGTCAACTCCGACAGATGCTTACTATGGGTCAGAATCAGCGCCTCATCATCCTCTTTGAGAACAGTTTCCGCATCGGCAATCAAAAACTGTTTATCGCGGTAAATACCGATGATACGTGCCTCTTTGGGCAAGGCAAAGTCGGAGATTTTGCCTTTATTGTCTTCTGTAATTTGTACCGTGATGCAGCGTGCCTCGTATTTGATCATCGATGACAGTTCCACGGCATCCACCCCGGACACGGTATCGGCCAGATAGCGGCTGATGGTTTTCGATGGCGTGACGGTATGTTCAAGGCGCAGCTCGCGGCAGATGGTGAGGTAGTCGACATTGTGAATCTGGATCACCACATGGCCGTAGCCTAACGAACGCCCCACCAGTGCGGCAATGATGTTGTACTGATCATTTTCCGTCAGGCAGAACAGGTAGTCGGCGTGTTCCGGCCCGGCCTCACTGAGGATGTTGGGGCGGCTGCCGTCGCCGTGGAGAAAACTGCAGTCGAGCGTTTCGGTCAGCTCCTCAATGCGCTCCTTGTCCTCTTCAATAATCACCACCTCATGTTTGCGTGCAATGAGTAAAGAGGCGGTTTCTACGGTGAGTTCTCCGGCACCGACAAAGACGATTCGCATCAGTTGTCTCGCTTTCTACCGAACCAGGTCCGGTGGTAAAAGAAAATCAGCCAGGCCACGCATTCCAGACGGCCAAGGAACATATCGACACACAAAACCCCTTTAAGCGGGGTGGGCAGGTCCGCTCCGACAATGCCGGTGGACAGGCCGACGGTGGCGGTGGCGGAAACTACGTCAAACAGGGCATTGAGCGGATCGTAGCCGTAGGCGACAAACGGCAGCCACGACAGCACAATAGCACCGATAAACAGCAGGATGATCATCAGCGCATCCTGCACGTCATCCTGTTCCAGCACCTTTTTACCGAGTTTTTGCCGCAACACGGTATTGGGCGGCACACTCATGGTGCGGACAAAGTGGCGGATCAGCGTCAGCAGCACCAGCAGGCGCAGCAGTTTGAAGCCACCGGCGGTAGAACCAACGCCGCCGCCGATGAGCATGGACAGGATCAGCAGCAGCTTGGAGCCGGGATCAAGTGCCGCCGGATCAAGGCTGGAAAAACCCGCCGTGGTCTGGGCCGAGCATACCATCAGCGGCGCATGGTGCACGGCGGTGGACCAGGGGGTGCCGTAACTCCACATCGACAGCGTGACCAGCAGGGTCATGGTTGCAATCAGCAGGATCAGCAGACGCAGCTCAACGTTGTCGAGTAACGGGCGTAGCCCGTCGCGCCATGTTTGGTGATACAGCGCCAATGGCAGGGCACCAGCCAGTGTGGTCAGGGTGACCACCCACGCCAAGCGCACATGGGGAAGGTCGGCAAAACTGCCCGAGGTTGGGGCAAAACCGCCGGTGGATACCGCAGAGAGGATGTAGAGCACGCCGTTGCGTAGTGATCCTCCCAACACCAGCCACAGTATGATGCCGGACAACGTCAGCACACTATAGACAATCACCACTCGTCGGGCATGGGCGCGGGTGCCGCCGACCAGATCGTCCGGTTCGTCCATGGCCGCCAGGCGCAGGGCGGACAGGCCGGGACGTACCACCAGCGCCAGGGAGAAGACAACAATGCCCAATCCGCCATACCATTGCATCCAGGCGCGGGAGAAGGTGAAAATCAGCGGCTTGCCCTCCATGCCGGGCAGGGTGCTGAGGCCGGTGGTGGTGACGGAGGACACCGTTTCAAACAGGGCGTCCATAAACGGGATGTCGGATACCAACAACGGGATGGTCATGATAAACGGCACCACCAAAAACACCAGCGCAGCCAGCACCATGGCTTCGTTCATCTGCATCCGTTGCGAGACGCGCAGCCGTTTCAATACAAGCCAGGCCAGCAGCAGACCGAGAATGATCAGTGCATAGCTCAGCGAGATGCGCCAATCCGGGGCGGTCAACAGCGAGACGACCAGCGTGACCAGGTTAAGGGCAGCCATAATCAGGCAGAACTGACCGAAATAATGACCGATCAGTTTGGGTCGTACCGCAAAAAACAGTTCGCTGCCGGGCTGGGACATAAGGACTCCTGAACAGGTTGTTCTTGACACAGTGAGCAACAATTCTGTTATGTTATAACGTAAGCAGCTCGTCCCGAAGGGGGATGGTCTGCCGGTTCAGAAATAAGTCTACCACCGATTGCCGCAAAGTAAGCCTGCTGCCGGCTTTTCCTGTCGAGGCGGTGTTTTGGCAATCACATTTAAGGAGAAGAGACCCTATGATGAACCCGACCATTGGCTTTTTTGTCGTTATGGCAACTGTTTTTTGTTTGACTGTGACCGGCTGTGAAAAGGAAGGTCCCGCGGAAAAGGCGGGCAAAAAGATCGATGAGACCATTGAGCAGACCACGGATGCGGTTGAAGAGACCGTTAATCCCAAAGGCATGTTTGAAAAGGCCGGAGAGGTGATGGACGAGGCTGTTGAAGATGTGAAAGAAGGTGCTGCTGAAGTCAAAGAAGATGTGACCGATGCCATCGAAGAGCATCAAGAGAAATAATAAGGAGTAGAGCTATGGATCTCGTTCGGATTCTATGCGCCATCCTGCTGCCGCCGTTGGGCGTGTTTCTGCAGGTCGGTATTGGTTGGCCGTTCTGGATTAATATTCTGCTGACCTTGTTTGGCTATATTCCCGGTATCGTGCATGCGGTGTGGGTGATTGCCAAGAAGTAGCTTTGGAACAGTTGATTAGTTAGACGAAATAGATTCGTAAATGGGGGTGGGGTTTGCTTTGGCGAACTCCACCTTTTTGTGTTTTTGGGTACGCACATGACGTGGGCTTCGCGCGCTCCGAGTTTGCCCTGTGATGGTCATTACGTTGGGTGGTAAATAACACACATCTGTAGGGCGGGCACCGTCCCGCCCGTTTGATCGGGGCCACACCAGAGATAGAGCGCGACTTAAGGTTGTTATCACCGTTTTACGCCAAAGCTGATGAGTTGCACGATTCGTCGACCTAAAGGGCGGCGAGCCGAATCCGTGAAGCATAACGGAAACAGACCCATTGTCGGTTAATCTGAGGGTCAGGAGGTGTTCAAGCTGGTTTTTGCATACTTTTGAGCGGCCAATCAAAAGGATGTCGGCTGCCGGGACGAGACCCGGCGACCCTGACTTTGATCTTCAGTGGTTCGTCATTCGGAACTGATCGCTCTGGCAAACTTCATCCGTTTGCGATGGTGGTACCCACGTGACGCGGGCTTCCGCGCCCGCACGTCGGGGCACTTTTGCGTCGACAAAAGTACCGCAAAATCGACTCCCGTCATTGCACCCTTCGGGTTCCCTCACTCCATTCTCTTACACCGCGATGTCGGCAAAACTCGCTGACGCTCAAACAGGTTGCCGACAACCATCGCGGTGACGTTCATTGCGTTCGGTGCTGCTGAACGGGAGGGCTTGGTTGCTAAATGACAGACCCAGGCACGGGTGGGCACTGCCCACCCGTTTGATCGGTATCACGAAAGAAATAGAGTGAGGCGTAAGTCTATTATCAACATTTACGCCAAAGATGATGCGTTGCACGATTCGTCGATCTAAAGGGCGGCGAGCTGAATCCGTGAAGCATCACGGAAACAGATGCATTGTCGGTTGATCCAGGTTCAGGAGGTGTTCAAGCTGGCTTTTGCATACTTTTGAGCGGCCAGTCAAAAGTATGTCGGCTGCCGGGACGAAACCCGGCGACCTTGATCTTGACTTTGCCTTTGCCCTTGATCTTCAGTGGTTTGCATAACTCAACTGATCGTTTTGGCGAACGTCATCTGTTCGCGAAAGTGGTCCGCACGTGACGTGGGCTTCCGCGCCCACACGTCGGGTCCCTTTTGCGTCGTCAAAAGAGACGGACAAACGACTCCCGGGCTTCGCGCTCTTCGAGTCCCCTCACTTCAGTCGCTTACGCCGTGATATCGGCAAAAACTCGCTGGCGCTCAAACAGTTTGCCGAAAACCATCACGACGACGCTTATTGCGTTCGGCGCTGCAGTACGGGAGGGATGAGGTGCACGATTCGCTGTTCAAAAGGATGTCGGCTGCCGGGACGAAACCCGGCGACCTTGACGTTGACCTTGATCTTCAAGCAACAAGGGAGAGCTGAATGTTCCAACTCTCCCTTGTGGTTTCAAATTAATGGTGCTGCCCCTGGCAACATCCACCAGACTCCTGTCCCCCACCGCAACACGATCCCCCCGAACCACACGAGCATCCTCCACCACTATTCTTTTGGCGGCGCAACGTGCGAATCAGATAAAGCGCGGCAATGACGATAACGCAAAGGGTTAAAAAAAGATCTAACGTCATAATATGTCCTCCTTTAAGTCAATAACCGAGTGCCAACCTGATACACCGCCACCGCCAGTCCAAAGCCGAGCGCGGTGTTAAACACTGTAGAAAACACCGCCCAGCCCCATGACGACTCCTTGGCCATGGTCACCACGGTGACAAAGCACGGTGCGTAGAGCAGCACAAAGATGATCAGCGAGATGGCCGTGTACTTGTTCCAGCTCGGATCGGTGGCGATCTGATGCGACAATGGCGCGGCCTCTTCCGGATCGATCTCGCCCAGCGAATAAGCGGTGCCGAAGGTGGAAACAATCACCTCTTTGGCGGCAAATCCACCAACTAGGGCGATATTGGTGCGCCAGTCAAATCCGGCCCACTGACTAACCGGTTCAAAGAAACTGCCTATCTGGCCTGCCACGGAGTAACGCAACGTGGCTTGAGCTTCCTGGTTGTCAATCTTTTCGAGCTGGGTGGAGCGTTGTTCCATATCCATCACATTGGTGGCGACGGCAATGCGTTGCTGGTTAAAGGCGTTAACCTGATTTTCCGGCAATTGCGGAAATGTCATGGCCGCCCACAGCAAAATGGACACGGCCAGAATAACGGTCCCGGCCTTGCGGATGTATTGCCACACCCGTTCCCAGGTGTGAATCAGCACGCCACGCAGGGTCGGCAGACGGTAGGGTGGCAGTTCCATGACGAACGGCGTCGGTTCGCCCTTGATGATGGTTGAGCGCAGTAATTTAGAGACCAGCAGGGCCATGGCCCAGGCGCCCAGAGTGATAGAGAACATGATCTGCGCTTCGTTCTCGCTGAAAAAGGCGGCGATGAGCAGCAGAAACACCGGTAGCTTGGCACCGCATGGCATAAACGGGGCGGTGATCAGCGTAGCCAATTTTTCCTTGGGACTGCGCAGGGTGCGGGTGGCCATGACGCCGGGCACGGCGCAGCCACCCATGATGCCGCCGGAGATGATAAACGGCATGGCCGAGCAGCCGTGCAGGCCGAACATGCGCAACACGCGGTCGAGCATGTAAGCAACGCGGGCCATGTAGCCGGAATCTTCGAGAAAGGCGATCATCAGGAACATGATGGCGATCAACGGGACAAAGCCCATGACACCGCCGACGCCGTCGATGACACCGGAGACGATCAGCGATTGCAGCATGCCGTCGGGAATCAGAGCTGTAGCCGTATTGCCGAGCCAACCGAAAAAGCTTTCAAACCAGCCCATGGGGATTTCGCCGAGGGTGAAGGTGATCTGGAACATGGCGTAGAGTACGCCAAACATGATCAGCGGACCGAACAGGCGGTTGGTCAGAACGTTATCCAGTTTGTCGGTGAGTTCGCGGCGGTCTACCTGTTGAGGACGTTCGATAATGTCCTGACGCAGGATCGAGTTGATCAGGCCGTAACGGTAGTCGGCAATCAAGGCCTCTGGTGTTGTGTTGAGGGTGGTACGGCAGTGGGTATCCACTTCGCTGACCATCTCTTCGAGTTCAAAGGCCACACTGCCGATACTGCGTCCGGCGGTGACGATCTCGTCATCGCTTTCCAGATATTTCAGGGCCACCCAACGTGCCGGATAGCGGTTGGTCATGAAACGGGCGGCTTCGATCTTTTCCACCATGGCATTGAGAGCCGTGTCGAGATCGGCGCCGTAGGAGATCTCCAGTGGTTCCCAGACACCACCGCGATCCGCCGCGTAGTGCAGAGCTTTTTCCAAAAGTTCCTGCTTGCCTTCGCCGGAACGGGCCACGGTTTCCACCACCGGGCATTTGAGCAGGGTTGAAAGTTTTTCTGTATCAATGCGCAACCCTTTTTTATTCGCCTCATCCATCATGTTGAGGGTCAGCATCACCGGGATGCCCAGCTCGAAAAACTGGATGGCCAGATACAGGTGGCGTTCCAGTTTGGTGGCATCGACGATATCGACAACAATGTCCGGTCGCTCATCAACCAGCACCTTGCGGGCAACCAGCTCTTCCTGGGAAAAAGCAGACAGTGAATAACAGCCGGGCAGGTCGACGATGTTGACACGGGTGTCGTTAAGGTTGAGGGAGCCTTCTTTGCGTTCAACAGTGATGCCGGGATAGTTGCCGACATGTTGACGCGCGCCGGTGATGGCGTTGAACAGGGTGGTTTTGCCGGAGTTGGGGTTGCCTGCCAGGGCAATGGTGGCGGTGTGGTTCATCAGTTGTTCTCCAATCGTTCGACCATGATGTGATCAGCTTCGTTGTTGCGCAGGGTGAGGGTGAAGTCGCGCAGGCGCAGAGCGACGGGATCTTTGAGCGGGGCGCGGCCGGTGACTTCCAGTTGGGTGCCGGGGGTCAACCCCATATCGCGCAGACGACGAGCCATTTCACCGGAGGCGGACAACTGGGTGATGCGGGCTTTTTCATTGACGTTGAGGGTGCGTAGTGACAGTTCCATTGAGCGGTTGACCTCCAGATGGGCTGATGTTTTATGAATAGGAAAATGAAATTCGTTTTCATAAAGTAAAAGAATGGCCGCTCTTGTGTCAATAAGAAAATGAAAGTCTTTATCAAGTGAGCCGTGACGGCTGTCACGTGTTGTGGTGATCGTCATTGTTGATTTTTTCTATCGATACATGTGATCAATTGCGAGGTGTTGTTAAAAAAACTTGTGTTTCTATCACAGGGATGTAACTTTGATAATTTAACGTGACAATTAAGTTATATCGGTAAGATACAAGCCCATAGATGGGCAGGTTTTGGCAAAAACTCAGACCTTTAATCCGGAGGTGGTGCGTGAAGGCATTGTTCAGGCTGTTGGGACGTTGTGTGGCAGGGCTTGTGGGTTCCGTGAGCTGGCAGGCGCCACCGTGGTTGACGATTCTCAATCTGCAGCGTCGGGAAAAGCCGGGCCGGTTTTATCTGCGTCTGTTGCTGGCAGTGCTGGTGATCGGCGGCATTGTCGGTGGTGGCGTTTATTATGCTCTGCAGCCGCAACCGCTACAGGTGGTGGCACGAGTGGATGGCCCCGGCATTATGGCCAACGATGATCTGGCGACACCTGATCAGCTGGTCATTGATTTTGTTTATGACGATCAGCAACGCTCTTCCCAGCCGATTCCCGATGGATATCCCTCTGTCGCGCGCATTGATCTGGTCGATCAGCCGGTGGAGCAGGGCATTCGCCTGACACCCGCCCTGCGTGGCCAGTGGCAATGGCGTGGTGATGCCACGTTGGCGTTTACCCCGGAGGAACCGTGGCCCGCCGGAACGGAGATGACCGCCGAATTCGATGCGAGTATTTTCAGTGCCGAAACCCGTTTGGCTGAACGTCGCGTCACCTTTACTACGCCGACATTGACCGTTACCCCGGCATCCATGACTTTTTATCAGGACCCGCAACAGTCCTCGGTGCGCAAAGTGGTGGCCACTCTGCGCTTTTCCTATCCGGTGGATGAGCAGAGTTTGCGTGAACATATCCGCCTCGGCATGCGCCCGTCCGGTGCCTCGGCGCAAACCGCGTTGCAACCGGTGGCGTATGAACTCAGTTTTGATAAACGGCAGCGTGAAGCCTACCTTCATTCCGTTCCTCTGGCGTTGCCGGATGAGACCAACACCATGCAGCTGCAGGTTCTGGCCGGTGTCGCGCCTGCGACGGGCGGGGCAGCCAGCACCAAGGATGTGGCGGCCAAGGTGGCCATCCCGGATCGCTACAGTTATCTGAAAGTGACTCAGGCGCGCAGCCAGATCGTCCGCAACGACCAGCAGGAGCCGCAACAGGTGATCACCCTGGAGTTCACCGATGACATCGACCGCGCTGAACTGCTCGGCAAACTGCAGGTGTTCGTCCTGCCGAACGCCAACAGCCGCTATTGGAGTGGCCCGCGTCAGGTGACCGCTGCCGTGCTCAAGGAATCGCAGCCGCTTACTCTGGAGATGATCGACAATCCGCGCCCGGCCTCTAAACTCTACAATTTTGTCATTGATGTGGATCAAGACTGCCAGCTCTATCTGCGTATTGGTGAGGGGTTGACCTCGGTCAACGATTTCGTTCACAGCTCGTTTTACGACACCCTGTTACGGGCACCGGATTATCCGCAGGAGCTCAGTATCATGGGCGAGGGGGCGATGTTGTCACGCTCGGGTGCTCATCAGCTCAGTCTGCTGGCGCGCGGCCTGCAAGCAGTCAAGGTGGAGGTGGGCAAACTGTTGCCTCACCAGATCAACCATCTGGTCAGCCAGAGTCGCGGTGACATCAAGGACGGTTATTTCAGTAATTACAATTTTGATGAAAACAACATCACCGCGTTGAGCGAGCAGGTGTTGCCGTTGCAAAAGGTCCATCCGGCCAAAGCCAATTATGCCGCCGTGGATCTCAGCAGCTATCTGCCGGATCGACAGGATCAGTTCGGCCTGTTTTTCGTCACCGTCACCGGCTGGGACCCGGTTAATAAACGGCAACTCGGCCATATCCGCGACCGGCGGGTGATTCTGGTCACCGATCTCGGTTTGCTGGTCAAGGATCAGGCCGATGACAGCCATCTGCTGTTTGTTCAGTCGATCCGTAGTGGCAAGCCGGTGGCCGGAGCCAAGGTGCGCCTGCTCGGCCGTAACGGTGTGCCGCTGTTTGAGCGCACCACCGGCGCCGATGGCAACGTCAGCTTCCCCAGCACCAAAGGCTTTGAAGAATCGCAGCAGCCCACCGCCTATGTGGTGGAGTCGGGCGCTGATTTGTCGTTTATTCCGTTTGCCCGTTATCAGCGCCAGCTCAATTACTCGTCGTTCAATGTCGGCGGGGTGCGCTCCAATCAGCACCGCCGCGACAATCTCAATGCCTTTGTGTTCACTGACCGTGGCATTTACCGTCCTGGCGACACGGCGCATCTCGGGTTTATCGTCAAGGATAACCAGCTCGGCAATGTCGAGGGCATGCCCCTGGAAGTGGCAGTGCGTTCGCCGCGCGGCAACGAAGTGTGGTCGCAACGGCTGATGCTGCCGGCGATGGGTTTTTTCGATGAAGAGTTTGCCTCGCAGCCGACCTCGGAGACCGGCACTTATCAGGTGGCCCTGTATCTGGTGCGCGACGGCAAATACCGCGACCGCATGATCGGTTCCGGCAATTTCCGCATTGAGGAGTTCCAGCCCGACACCCTGAAAATCGAAAGTCGCCTGCTCGATGTGCCGAGCAAAGGCTGGAGTACAGCGTCGGCGCTGACCGCCGAGGTCCATCTGCGCAATCTGTTCGGCACCGCCGCGCAGCAGCGTAAGGTGACTGGGCGCTTGCAGGTCACACCGGCGCGGTTCAGTTTCCGCGACTATCAAGGGTTTGTGTTTACCGATCCCTATTATGACCCGGAGCAGGCAGCGTTGTCCGTGAATGAACCTCTGGACAGCCTCACCACCGATAACGACGGCGTGGCCCGCTTTGAATTACCGCTGCAGCGCTTTGCCCGCGGCACCTATCAACTGACCCTGACCGTGGAAGGCTTTGAGCCGGGTGGCGGGCGCAGTGTCACGGCGCAGAATCGCACCCTGATCTCGCCCTGTACCACACTGCTCGGTTACAAGAGTGACGGTGCGCTCAATTATATCCACAAGGATAAGCCGCGCAGCCTGGAATTGATCGCGCTGAATAGCGAACTGACCCCGGTGGCCGCAGATCATCTTCAGGTGCGACTGATCACCGTGGAAACCCTGTCGACGCTGGTTAAGCAGCCCAACGGCACGTTTAAATACCAGAGTGTGAAACGGGAAAAACCCGGAGAGGCCACAGCGCTGACGTTACAGGCCGGAGCACAAAACTATCCACTGCCGACCGCGACGCCGGGAGACTACATTCTCGAAATTGTCGATGATGCCGGGTTGAAGTTGGCTCGCGTGCCGTTCACCGTGGTTGGTCATGGCAATCTCACCGGCGAACTGGAGCGCAACGCCGAGTTGAAACTGGCGCTGGATCGCAAAGATTACCGGGCCGGTGACACCATTGAGATGAGCATCACCGCACCCTATCGCGGTGCCGGGCTGATCACCATTGAGAGCGATCAGGTGCATGCCTTCAAGTGGTTTAAAACCGACACCACCAGTACTCTACAGACGATCACGGTCCCGAAAGATCTGGAGGGCAACGCCTATGTCAACGTGGCGTTTGTGCGTGATGCGGCGTCCAAAGAGATCTTTACCAGCCCGTTAAGCTACGCGGTGCAGCCGTTTACCATTGACCGCAGTCGCCGTGAGTTGCAGGTCGATGTGACGGTGCCGGAGCTGGCTCGTCCGGGCAAAGCCCTGCCGGTGGCGGTCACCGTGTCCAAGCCGTCGCGGCTGGTGGTGTTTGCCGTCGATGAAGGCATTCTTCAGGTCGCGGGCTACACCACGCCGCAGCCGTTGGATCATTTTCTCAAAAAACGTGCCCTTGAGGTGGAGACCCTGCAGATTCTCGATTTGATTCTGCCGGAATTCGCTCTGGTCAAAGAGGTGTCGGCCAGTGGCGGCGGTTTTGCCGCCAAACGGATGAAGGCGCTGGCCGCCAATCTCAATCCGTTTACCCGTCAGGTGGAAAAGGCGGCGGTATTCTGGTCGGGCATTGTCGATGCCGGGCCGGACGCTACCACTGTCAACTTTGACCTGCCGGACAGCTTCTCCGGCAACCTGCGGGTGATGTCGGTGGCCGTCAGCGAACAGGCGCTGGGCGTGGCCCAACAGGATACCGTGGTGCGCGGGCCGTTTGTGCTGACACCGAGTGTGTTGACTCAGGCCGCTCCCGGCGACACCTTTGAGGTGAGTGTTGGTGTGGCCAATGTGCTGGAAGGTTCGGGAGACGCCTTGCCGGTGACGTTGAGCGTTGAAAGCGTTGGTCCGTTGCAGATCAAAGGATCGACCACACAGACGCTGACCATCGATGAAGGCAGCGAACAGGTGGCGCGCTTCCAGGTGCAGGCCGGGGAGCAGCCCGAAGCGGCGCAACTGATCTTTACCGCCACGGCGGGAGATGAACGGAGTCGTCGCCGCAGCGGCATCAGTCTGCGTCCGGCGGTGCCGTACCGTACCACCATGCACTGCCGGAGTGGCGATGATGGCCGCATTGATCTGCCGGTGACACGCGCCTTGCTGACGCCGCTGGCCGAGCAGAAGGTGGCGGCCAGTGTCAGTCCGCTGGTGCTGGTGGATGGCCTGAGCCATTATCTTGATCATTTCCCCCATGGCTGCACCGAACAGGTGGTCAGTCAGGTGTTCCCGTCCATCGGCCTGCTGGCCTATCCGCGGCTGGTCGGCGAGCGTGACGCGTTGCAAAAACGGATCGATGTGCTGATCTCGCGGTTGCGTCAACGCCAGCGCAGTGATGGGGCGTTTACCTTCTGGCCCGGTGGTCGTGAAGCGGCACCGTTCCCGTCGTTGTACGTGATGCACTTTCTTCTTGAGACACGTCAATTTGGTTTTACGGTGCCGCACGACATGCTGGCGCGTGGGGAGGATTATCTGCGCCAGATCGCCTACCAATCCACGAGCGATCTGGCCGACTCGCGGTTGCGTGTTTACGCCATCTATCTGCTGACCCGCATGGGCCAGGTGACCACCAATGCACTGGTGGATGTGCAGACGACACTGGACGGGAAAAAAGTCGACTGGCATCAGGACATCACCGCGGCTTATGTGGCGGCGTCCTATCAATTGCTGCGTAAACAGAATGAGGCGGAACAGCTCATCGATGGCTACCGACTCAGCGAGAGTAAGACAGAAGATTTCGTCACCTTCCAGTCGCCGCTGACCCGTGATGCCCAGTATCTCTATCTGCTGTGTCGGCATTTCCCGCAGCGGGCGCGTCAGGTCGACGGCGACCGTGTGCTGCGTCTGATCGATCCGGTGTTCCGTGGCCGCTACAATACCTTGTCCGCCTCGTACACCATTCTCGCCCTTGGCGCCTATTCCACCCTGACCAACCCGCAGGGGGAGGATGGGCGAATTCGTCTGCTGGCCAAAACGGAACAGGAGCAGCCGTTGGACGTGGCCTTGAAGCCGTTTGCTACCGCCGACGTGCCGCTGACCGCCCACGAGGTGCTGGTGCGCTCCCACCAGCGGCTGTTTGCCCTGCTGTCCCAGGCCGGTTTTGACAGCACCTTGCCGACTGAGGTGGTGCGCGAAGGCCTTGAGGTGCAGCGGCGCATGGTGGATGACGACGGTAACGCCGTCACCACACTGCAGCAGGGCCAGGAGGTCACCGTCGAGCTGACCATCCGCGCTCTGGGCCGTGTCCGTGACAACATTGCCGTGATCGATCTGCTGCCCGGCGGCTTTGAGGTGCTGCGCGATTCCGTGCCCCGCACCGCCGTGGGCTGGCGCGCCGACTATGTGGATGTGCGTGAGGATCGGCTGGTGTTTTACGGTCGGTTCGACACCCGGGTGCGGACCCTGACTTATCGCGCCAAGGCGACGGCGGCGGGGAATTTTGTTGTTCCCGCCCTGTATGCCGAATCGATGTATGACCGCAGCGTTCATGCCTCGGCGCTGCCGGGTCGTGTTGAGGTGGTTGCCACGCCATGAGGCGGCGGCGCTGGTTATGGGCCGTGACCGGATTGTTGCTGGTCACGGCCCTGGGTTATGCGCTGGTGCCAAAACCGGCATTGAGCCGCTACCAGAGTGAGTCGCGTGCCTATTTTGACAGCCGGGGGCGGTTGCTGCGCCTGACCCTGGCCGATGATGATCGCTATCGGCTGCATGTCGATCTGGACGAGGTGGCGGCATCCCTGCGTCAAGCGACCTTGCTCTACGAAGATCGCGATTACTACCAGCATCCCGGCGTCGATCCGTTGGCGCTGTTGCGCGCGGCCTGGACCACCTACGTGACCCGAGATCGGCGGGTGGGGGCGTCGACCATCACCATGCAGGTGGCGCGGCTGCGCTGGCGTCTCGATACCCGTGACTTGTGGGGCAAGCTGGTGCAGATCGCTCGCGCCGTGCAGTTGACCCGTCATTATTCCAAGGACGACATCTTTCAGGCCTATCTCAATCTGGCCAGCTACGGCGGCAACATTGAAGGGGTGGAGGCGGCCAGTCTGATCTATTTCGACAAGCACGCCAACGCCCTGACCCTGCCCGAGGCGCTGAGCCTCAGTGTCATCCCGCAAAACCCGGTCAAACGTTCGCCGACCACCACCCAAGGCCTGTCTCATCTGCTGGAGGCACGCAGCCATCTGTTTCAGCGCTGGTGTCAGTTTCATCCCGACGCCGTCAGTCAGCAGGTGTTCTTCGATTTGCCGCCGCAATTTCGCTCTCCCCAGAAGTTGCCGTTCGCCGCACCGCACTTCATCACCTGGCTCGATCAGCAGCTCCCCACCCTGCGCCATGGCGCAGTCAACACCACGCTCAACCGTGATGTGCAGAACACCGTCGAACAGTTGACCGCCGCCTATCTCGAACGGCGCGCGCCTGCCGGACTCGACAACGCCGCCGTGCTGGTGGTCAACAGTGCCACCATGGCCGTGGAGGCGATGCTCGGCTCAGCGGATTTCTGGGATGACGGCATTGACGGGCAGGTCAACGGCACCACGGCCAAGCGCTCCCCCGGCTCAACCCTCAAACCGTTTGTCTACGGGCTGGCCATGGACCAAGGGCTGATCCATCCGCTGACCATGCTCAAAGATTCGCCGCACCGTTTCGCCGGGTTCAGCCCGGAAAACTACGACCAGAAATTTCTCGGCCCGGTGTTTGCCCGTGATGCCCTGATCCTCAGCCGCAACGTGCCGGCCACGGTACTGCAAGCCCGATTGACTGAGCCGGGGCTGCACGGTTGGCTGCAGCAGGCCGGGGTCGAGGGGTTGCGCGCTGCTGAGTATTACGGGCTGGCGTTGTCGCTGGGCAGCGCGGAAGTCACCATGGTGGAACTGGTGCGCCTGTACGCGTTGTTGGCCAATGGTGGTGAATTCAAGCCGCTGCGCAGCCTGATGGAACAACCGCAACACCAGGGCAAGAATTTACTCAGCCCGGAAGCGTCGTTTCTGGTGCTGGATATCTTGCGCGATAATCCGCCGCCGCAGCGCCAGGAACTGCTGGGGCAGGTGGGCGGCGGTGTCGAGGTGGCGTGGAAGACCGGCACCTCGTTTGCCTTTCGCGATGCCTGGGCGGTGGGCGTGTCCGGCCCGTACGTGATTGCCGTGTGGCTGGGGCATTTCGATGGCCACGGCAATCCGGCGCTGATCGGGCGTCAGGCCGCCGGGCCGTTGCTGTTTGATCTGTTCGAAGCGCTGGGCCACGGCCAGGGCTGGACGGCGACGGAGCGTCTCAAGCCCGGTCTGCTCAATCTGCGCAAGGTTGCGGTGTGTCGCGAAGACGGAGCGTTGCCCAATCCGTTGACGCCGCATACGGTGCCGACCTGGTTTATCCCCGGCGTATCGCCGATTCAGGTATCGCAGTTGCACCGTCAGGTGGCGGTTGATCGCAACACCGGCCTGCGTGCCTGCCGCGCTGAAGCGGGGCGCACCGAAATGAACGTCTATGAATTCTGGCCCTCGGATCTGTTACGTATTTTCCGCCTTGCCGGAGTGGCCTTGGCCGTGCCGCCGCCATTTGAACCCGGCTGCAGCCTGCAGGAGGTGGCCCAGTCCGGTGCCGCGCCACGCATCACCGCGCCGGTGGCCGGGGTTACCTATCAGCTGCGCAGTGATCGCCTTGACGACGAAACCATCGCCCTGACGGCCATTACCGATGGCGATGTGCAAACGCTGTACTGGTTTGCCGATGACGGCTATCTTGGCAGTTGCGCCGCTGATGAGCCGTTCCTGTGGCAGGCGCGTCCGGGGGAGGTGGTGTTGCGCGTGGTCGATGATCACGGCCGCGCGGCGCAGAAGACGATTCAGGTTGCCTTGGTGCGTGATTCTCGGTGACAATAGCTCTTTGACCTGTTCCCTGTTGCAATGAAAGGCCACCATGCTGTCCCGTATTGAACGCTTTTTCTGGTTTGACCATCAGATCCGCCAGGGCAACTATCCCAACGCGCCCAAGCTGGCACGCCAGTTTGAGATCAGCGAGCGCACGGCCAAGCGTGATATTGACGCCTTGACCAACCAGATCGGTGCCCCGCTGGAATACAACGCCACCCGGCGCGGGTATCGTTACAGCGACGCCAGCTACAGCTTGACCTGGACGCGGTTCTCCCATCAGGAGATCATGGCCATGCTCATTCTGCGCCGCATGCTCGACAGCGGCGGGGCGTCGCCGCTCAGTGGTGAACTCAACGCCCTGTGCGAAAAGATGCTCACCAATCTGGAGCAATGCGGTATTGACCGCGAACATCTTGACCACTGTTTTTCCGCCAACTGGAGTCATTACATCCCGGTGGATGAGACCATCTTTCAGCAACTCGGTGAGGCGGTGCTGACCCGGCGCAAGGTCTATTTCAGCTACCAGAATCCGACCCGCCCGCAAGCGAGCAGCCGCATGGTGCATCCCTACCATCTGCAACATTACAGCGGCAGTTGGTATCTGATTAGCTGGTGTGAAGAGCAGCAGGATTGGCGCACCTTCCAGTTGTCACGTATCAGCCAGATGCACCTCACCGATACACCCTTTGACTACCGTGATCCAGAAACCTGGCAGCATAAGATTCAAGGGGCGTGCGGTATTTTTCAGGATCAGCACCATCAGCCGGTCACCCTGCGCTTCAGCGCCCGGCGTGCGCCGTTTGTGCGGGAACAACACTGGTGCGATGGTCAGCAGCAGGTTCTACGCGACGACGGCCGCCTGGAATTGACCATCCCCGTGGCCGATTACCGGGAAATCGTCATGAAGATCCTCGAGCACGGCGCTGAGGTGGAAGTGGTATCGCCCGCTGATCTGCGTCAGCAGGTGGTTGAGGAAATTGCACGGATGAGCGCTGTTTATAACTGATTTTTTGACCACGGAGTCACGGGGGCCCCATTTAGCTTCGCGATGACTTCACGATCAAATCTGATAATGGCCAAGATAAAAAACATCCTTCTCTTTGCCAAGTCAACATAGAATCACAAGTCCTCAGGACAAAGAAACCAAAGCTTTTTCAAACGATTTTCTCCGTGTCTTCGTGCCTCCGTGGTTCAGCCTTTAAAACCGTTCCCACCTGATTTTTTCACAGCACATCAAAAAAAATGCCTTGGGGTGACATCTTTTGTCACGGCAGCGGTTTATCGTTTATTTCAACGATGAACTGAACCCGCATTTCTCACAAGAGACCTGCTGCGAATCCGGCAAGGACTATGTCTGTTGCGTTACGCTTGAAAAACGTTCTCGGCAGACTGTAAGTATGCCTACGAGCGTTTTACTACGCGTGCCTTGCAGCCACGGCCCTTTCCGGCCTCTTGCGACGATTTTTGTGAAAAATCCGGGTTGACGCCACGACAGGAGAATGCCCATGAACACCACCGTTGCCACCCAAGCCCCCGTGACCTTGACTGCCCTGAGTTGGATTTGCGAAACCCTGCTTGCCCAGGTGGTCGCCTTTTTCGATGCCCTCGAATCCTGGTTGCCCCGCTACCTGGCGCTGATGATTGTCGCGGGCACCGTCTGGTGCGGCTACACATCCGGTATCTACGGAGCCTTGCTGCTCGGCCTGCCCCTCGGCGGTGTCATGGCCTTGAGCTACGGTCTGGTGGTTGTGCTGGCCATGTTTTTGCTAGGCCTGGGCCTGTGGCTGATGTTGATCCCCGTCTACTGGCTGGCCGACAGCCAGGGCTGGCAGTTGCCTACGGTGTTGGAAAATCACACCACCGTTTCCCGCTGGCTGCGCCGCTGGCCTCACTGGTATCAGCGCACCGACAATAAAACTGCCGTGCAACTGCTGACGTGGTTGGTGATCGGTGTGTTGCTGGGGTGTTGGGTGCGGGAGTAAGAAGATTAGAACTGTTGAAGATTGGAGAGGGGGAGCGTAGCCTGTTGCGAATGTAACTATGAGTTATTGTTATGTGATTTTTAGGAGGGAAAAAATGGAGTTCGTAAAATTTTATGCCTACTGGGGCAAAACAGCTGAGGATGGCCGCTATCATCTGTTGCCCTATCACTGTTTGGATGTGGCGGCAGTGGCAGCTGCATGGTGGAATGCAAGTTTTGCTATCCGTCATCGTTTTTGTCAGGGACAGGATGAAACTCGAATCCGGGCTTGGTTACTGTTTTTCTGTGCCTTACATGATTACGGAAAGTTTGACTTACGGTTCCAACTCAAAAGCCATCCTGCGTTCAAACAGCTCTATGGTTTTTCGGATGGCATTCTGCCTTCTAAGAATGAAAGTAAGGACTACTGGCATGGAGAGGCCGGACTGTATTGGTTCCATAACGATATTCTGGAGCTTTTCGGCGAGGGGGATACCGGTGATAGTCTATTTGTGGATGAAAATGATCCTGAGCAGTGGGCGGCTTTTAAGCCTTGGATAGAAGCGGTTACCGGACATCATGGGCATTTAAAGAATGCCGACTACCTGCGTGATTTATCCTTCAGCTCCCAGGTTGATGACCGTTATGCCTCAATTGATTTCAAATCTCGGGTGGCATGGCTGTACGCTCTTGAAAAGCTTTTTTTGACTCCGGCGGGCCTATCAATGACCAGCGAGCCACCCTGCCTCTCATCTTATCAAGCCGTTTTTCTCGCCGGGTTTTGCTCTGTTGCCGATTGGCTGGGCTCCCGTTGTGACGATACAGATTTCTCCTTTCTTGAAACCCCGCAGGATCTTCAATCTTATTTTGAAGGAAAGATTGCTGCCGATGCTCAAAGAGTTCTGCAATTATCCGGCCTCATCGGTCAGCCAAAGTCTTTCTCTGGAGTCGCCGCTTTGCTTCCTGCTGGAAAGCCTCCTCGACCTTTACAGTGTTTAACCGAAAATCTTCCAGCCAATCCGTCCCTGACTATCATCGAAGCGCCGACCGGAAATGGTAAAACGGAAGCCGCCCTGGCTCACGCCTGGAAAATCGTTGATAGCGGGTTGGCTGAGGCGATTATTTTCGCGTTACCAACCCAGGCGACTGCTAATGCCATGTTTGGTCGTTTGGAAAAAGCAGCGAAAATCCTTTTTGCCGATTCTCCCAATCTCCTGTTGGCCCACGGGTTTGCCAGATTTAATGAACCTTTTGCTGAACTGAAAAAACGAGGAAGGGTTGAAGACGGCGATGAACAGGACGGCTGGGTCAAGTGCAGTGAATGGTTGGCTGAGAGTCGCAAACGGGTTTTTCTTGGTCAGATCGGAGTTTGCACCATTGATCAGGTGCTTATTTCGGTGTTGCCGGTCCGGCATCGTTTCGTGCGAGGTTTTGGCGTGGGGCGCAGTGTGCTGATTGTCGATGAGGTGCACGCTTATGATGCCTACATGTATGGTTTGCTGGAAGAGGTTCTACGACAGCAACGAGCATCTGGTGGATCAGCGATTCTGTTGTCGGCAACCCTGCCTTTTCACCAAAAACAGCATCTGTTTTCAGCGTGGGATAGTGATTTGCCAGAGTCGCGAGAGCGCGATTCCTATCCTCTCATCAGTTGTGCCACCAATAGGGAAGTTTTGCCGCTTTCGTTGGCGGAAGATGATGAACCGGACCCGCTTACTGTCAACGTCGAATGCGTTCGTTTTGACGGCATGGTGCCTGATGCGTCGTTGATAGAGCGGTTGATCGCAGCCGCTGCGGCGGGAGCACAAGTGGCGGTGATCTGTAATCTGGTTGATGTTGCACAAAACCTTTATGAGCAACTGAAGAAACAGGCGAAGGAGGCCTCTATCACGGTTGATCTGTTTCATGCCCGGTTCCGCTTTCTTGACCGCCAAGTGAAAGAACAGAGCGTCATACACACCTTTGGACTTAACGGTAATCGCAAAAAAGGGCGGATTCTGGTGGCGACACAGGTGGTGGAGCAATCTCTGGATGTCGATTTCGATTGGATCATCACGCAACTCTGCCCCATTGATCTCTTATTTCAGCGCATGGGCCGTCTGCATCGCCATGAAATCAATGATGCAACGCGTCCAGCTGCTTTTTCCAAGCGGTTGTGTACGGTGGTGTTGCCGACCGACGATGATTACGGCGGTACTGCAGTCGTTTATGGCAACAAGCGCGTTTTATGGCGCACAGAGCAGATTCTTGCTGAAAGTGAACAGATAGTCTTTCCAGTGGCTTACCGGACCCAGATTGAAAAAGCTTATCAACAGGAACCGTGGCCCTATGAACCCGAAGAGATCACTGAGGCTAACCGTGAGTTCGAGGATGAAATTTACATCAAAGGCTATAAAGCACGCCAGGCGGTCAATATGGCCAGAGATTCCAATCCTTTTGTCGATAGCGATGAAAGCATCACCGCCGTGACCCGCGATGGAGAAATGAGTTTGACGGTCATTCCATATCTCGATTCGGACGCCGGTCGCCGGACACTGGATGGTGACTTATTGGACTCGCTGGATGAATACCGGTTGCTCGAAATACTGGCGCTCAACAGTATCAATGTGCCGGGAACAGGAGGGTGGAAAGGCGCTTTGAAAGATGTCCCTCTGGGGGAGGATAAACGGTACTGGTTAAATATGCAGCCGACAAGAGAGGGATTTATTGCCGAAGGAATACAGACAATTTTTCGGTATCACCGGGATACCGGTTTGAGGAGGGAGAAAAAATGAATCTATTGAGCGATGCCTGGATACCTGTTCGGTTACAGGGTAAAGCCTCGGCGCAGAAGCTAACAGTTCGACAGCTTCTCTGTGGAGACGAACACTGGGAGTTGTGCCTGCCACGTGACGACATGGAACTGGCGGCATTGCAGCTGTTGATTTGTCTGACCCAGGCCCTGGCAACACCGGACAACGCCACCACATTGAAACAGCGAATCAAGACGCCGTTAACTGGGGAGCTGCTCGATAGCGCGGGCAAATTCTTTAATGATTGGTTTCAGCTAGATCATCCAACATCCCCCTTCATGCAAGTCCGTAACGTCAAGGCAAAAGAACCGACTCCGATGGACAAACTGCTGGCCGGGGTTACCGGCGCCACCAACAGCTGTTTTGTCAATCCATCCGGCTTGGGGGAGTCCCTGTGTGCCGGGTGTACAGCGATAGCCTTGTTTAACCAGGCCATGAACGTACCCGGTTTTGGTGGCGGGTTCAAAGCCGGCTTGCGCGGTGGGGCACCGGTAACAACTCTGGTGCAGGGAGAACATTTGCGCCAAACCATTTGGTTGAATGTTCTCACTGAGGAAAACATTGACCACTTGTTGCCCTGGCATCAGAAGACAAAGAAACAAAAACCGACATGGATAGACCCTATTAAGCCGGAAACTTTTGCCGCTCAGAGCATTGGTTTTCTTCGTGGACTGTTTTGGCAACCGGCACACATCGAACTCTGCCAGGCAGAGCAAGGGGGATCATGCAGTTGTTGTGGTCAACACCATGTCGAGGTTTATCGGGGCTTCAATAAGGCCAAATTCAGTTACCGCATTGAAGGTTTGTGGCCCCATCCTCATGGAGCCAGAATCGTTGCTTTGAAAAAAGGGGAGAAAGAAGAAAAATTCGTGAGCTTCACCACAACCGCACCCTCATGGACTCAGTTGGGGTCCTTTGTTTTTGCACGGGATGTGGTTGATGCCAAAACACCAGGTCAACAGCCGGCTGCTGTGATTAAACAGGCACAGGAATTAGGCTTGCGAAGGCTGGCTTTGACAGTCGGCGGTTATCGCAACAACCAAGCCTCTATTCTGGAACGCCGTCATGAACTCCTCTCTTTAGGCCAGGGCTGGAATAAACATCCGAAAACGGTTCAAGAGATTGTGGATAAGGCCCTTGGTTACCGTGATGCTTTGAATAAGGCGCTTTTGACCTTTTTTAAAGGAATGAACAACAAAGAAATCAAGGGCGCCGGAGTAGCTGTTCATGAAGCGGGCAAAGAGCAATTCTATCGCCGTAGCGAAGGAATCATTCTTGATGCTCTGGCTAGTGTGGACTTTGAGAATCCCAAAGAAACTCTGTTGACTCTTGGCGAAGTCCTGCACCGCCTTGACCGTGAGCTGTTTGAGGAACTTGTCCAACCTTATTTAAGTGATCCGAATCTGGGTTATACCCCGTTTCTACGGACGGTTTGAAAACAACTGAAACTCCATATCACGTCTAGCAATCCTTTTCCTCATTCGTGGATTATGGAAGCGTTCAATATAGTTGAATAGATCCGCTTTGGCGGCATCCATTGTCGGATATCTCATCCGATTTGTGCGTTCTCGCTTGAGAACACCAAAGAATCCCT
This sequence comes from Desulfuromonas acetoxidans DSM 684, assembly GCF_000167355.1. Classification (NCBI taxonomy): domain Bacteria; kingdom Pseudomonadati; phylum Thermodesulfobacteriota; class Desulfuromonadia; order Desulfuromonadales; family Desulfuromonadaceae; genus Desulfuromonas; species Desulfuromonas acetoxidans. The sequence goes on along the minus strand of NZ_AAEW02000018.1, from coordinate 21,086 downwards.
CGCAGGCTGCGTTATCTCCACAATGACCAACAGCACTCATGGAGCAAACCAGGGCGTTCTCCTTCAAGAATCTTTGGTAGTCCGTGCTGCGAAATTGACTGCTGCGATCCGAATGCAAAATCACATGGTTACTTTCTTGACGTTGCCACACGGCCATTTCAACGGCACGGATCACCATCTGCCGGTCTTGGCGATGGTGCATTGACCAGCCAACGACCAACTTGCTGAACAGATCGATGACAACACACAGATAAAGTTTTCCTTCGCCGGTCTTGAGTTCTGTGATGTCTGTGACCCATTTTTGTTCTGGTTCCAATGCCTTAAAATCACGCTGCAACTGATTCTGAACATCGGCAGGGACTACAACTGGTGTGTGATATCGACCTCGTTTTTTCTTTCGCGGCCAGCCTTGAAGTCCGGCTGAAGCCATTAAACGAGCAATGCGATTTTTACTTGCAGTCTCTCCGGTTTCCCGAAGGTCTTCATGCATACGCGGAACACCAATGGCACCGTTGCTGTCTTCATGGATTTCACGAATGCGCTTCAGTAGACGCTCGTTGTCAATCTGTCGTGTGCTGGGGGATCTTTTCTCCCAGTCATAATAACCACTGTGAGAAACTTTGAGGCAACGACACATCAAGCGAATAGGAAATTCATTGCGACAACGTTGAACCGCCTGATACTTCAGGACGACTCCCTGGCAAAGAACGTTGCCGCTTCGCGTAAAAAATCCCGTTCCTTTTTTACCCGGGCTAATTCACGTTTAAGAGCTGCAACCTCATCATCTCTGGGATTTCCAGTCCCGCCAAAGGCATGGCGGCCCTCTGCCTCAGCCTCTCGCTTCCACCGTGAAAGCAGGTTGGCATTGATACCGAGTTCTCTTGCAACCTGAGCGCAACTGACATTAGGCTGGCAAGCCTGTTCTACTGCCCCACGTTTAAATTCCTGACTGAATTTTCTTCTCTTAGACATAAACACTCCTTTAGCCCACTATAGGCTTTTTTGAAGTGTCCGTAAATTCGGGGTAGAACCCTCTGATTCACACTATGGCGATAGCCCGTCGGGTTCTTTTTAAACACCTCAACGCACTTAAACCTCTGAAGGAGGGGGGAGTTGATGACAAAAGAAAATGATTTTATGGAGCTGTACCAGGCCTGGAAGTCTTTGCCGAATGGTTCCAAAGCTGAATTGAGACGCTGCACCAAACCGGACGATCTGCTGGAAGTGCCGGCCTTTTATCGTCTGTTCGGCGGACGCGGAGAAAAAGAATGGCAAAAGAAAGCCTATCAAAGGCTGATTTTTTGCCTGCCCTGCATTGAGCATACGGAACAAAAGATTTCTTTAGGGGCTGCTTTGGCAGGTGGCCGCAAAGGAGAGCGACCAGCAGTTTCCGAAAGCCGCATGATCCAGGTGATCCGCAACCAGACCCCCAACGACATGATCCAGTTGCGCCGTATCCTCAAACAGGTTGAACCTAAAGTGCATTGGCCGCTTATGGCAAAACAGCTGTGGTACTGGGATTACAACGAACGCAGTAAACGTGATTTGCTCGAAGATTTTTTCATCAATCAGTCAGATAAATAATCGGAGGAATAACCCATGAAGAATTACGTCAATTTTCACATCCTGATTTCCCATAGCCCTTCCTGTCTGAACCGTGATGACATGAACATGCAGAAATCTGCAATTTTCGGTGGTGTTCGCCGGGTACGTGTTTCCAGTCAGAGCCTTAAACGCGCTATGAGAAAAAGCGATTATTATGCGGACAACCTGGGTGAAGGTAGCATTAGAACAAAGCATCTGAGTCAATTGCGGGACAGGTTTATTGCGGAACTTGAGGGCCGTTTCCCTGTTGAGATTATTGAAAAAACAATGAAACTTTTGATTGAAAAAGATGTTGCCGTTGATGGCATTGTCGAAGGGGATGCCGTTGCTCCCTGGGCGCTTGAAGAGTTTTCCTGGTTTTGTGAACAGGTCAAAAAGGCTCAGAACGAGGGAGTGGATGACAAGGCCTTGATCAAACAACTGAAAGACTCTGTCGAATCCATGCGCAAGACATTGGTTGGCGGACTGGATATAGCCCTGTCTGGACGCATGGCAACCTCCGGCTTGCTCAGTGAGCTTGGTCAGGTGGATGGTGCTCTGGCTATGGCGCACGCTTTAACGACACACGCTGTTGATTCCGATATTGACTGGTTTACCGCCGTGGATGACCTTCAGGAACAAGGTTCTGGTCATCTTGATACGCAGGAATTTTCCAGTGGCGTCTTTTATCGTTATGCCAGCCTGAATCTCGGCCAATTGCAGGAAAATCTTGGCAACGCATCACGGGAAAAAGCGTTGGAAATTGCTTCCCACCTTTTGTACATGATGGCGACCGTGGTTCCTTCGGCCAAGCAACAGAGTTTTGCTGCACACAATGTGGCGGATCTGGCGCTGGTTTCGTTTTCCGACCTTCCCATTTCTCTCGCGAATGCTTTTGAAAAACCCATCATGCAACATAACGGCAGTGGCTTTCGGGAACCCTCAATGACGGCACTGCAGGATTATTGGCAACGTGTGCATATCGGATACGGTCTGGATGAACAGTGCGCGCAGTTTTCCTTGGCAAAATCAGAAATTCCAGAGGGGATTGCTGTCAAGACGAACCTTGAAGAATTGAAAACCTGGGTGCGCAATAATGGTGAGGGGTAAGCTATGGAGGATTTTCTGATTCTCAAACTACAAGGTCCGATGCAGGCCTGGGGTGAACATAGTTTTGAGGGGACCCGCTCGTCGGGAAATTTTCCGACGCTCAGCGCTCTACTTGGTTTGCTCGGTGCCTGCCTTGGAATTCGTCGTAACGAGCATGGTCGCTTGCAACAGTTGGCGGACAGTGTTCATTTTGCGGTACGCAAAGAGGTTCGTCATGTCAAAACAGCAGGCAGCACTTGTCCTTTAACGGTGATTAAAATGACGGATTACCACACCGTTCAGGACGCGCGCCAGAATTACAGTGGTTTAAAAAGTCATGAAACCATCCAGACGTGGCGGGAATACCTTCAAGACGCTGAATTCACCGTTGCAATTTGGGTCGATGCTGGAGCCACCGTTTCACTGGCTGATCTGGAAAGGGCGATCAAAAAGCCGATTTTTACCCCCTATCTGGGACGGCGCAGTTGTCCGCTGGCACAGCCTCTCTTCTCCCGAAAGGTTTCGGCACAAAATCCTTTGCAAGCTTTTGAACAATGCGAGGGGGCTGGTGGCGTGGTGTTCACGGATGCTGATATTGATGGCCTGGCGGATCGCAGTATCCGTTTGCGTGATGTGCCGATGATCAATCAACCACGTCAATTTGCCTCTCGCACTGTCTATATTTACGGAGGACCGCATGTATCTGAGTAAAATCATGATCAAAGGGGCTGCATGTCGCAATCCGTATGAAATCCATCGAATATTATGGAACCTGTTTCCTTCAGATGCCGATGCACAGCGTGATTATCTGTTTCGAGTGGAGCGAATGGGGCAGCAGCAGGCGGAAATTTTGTTGCAATCGCAAAGAAAACCCGAGTGCGCAACACGTGATGCATCCCTGCTGGCGACACGGGAATACGTGCCTCGATTGCGGTCCGGGCAGCGACTCCGTTTTATGGTAATTGGTAATCCTGTTAAGACCATTCTCGACGAAAGTGGACGGCTTAATCGGCAAGGAGAGGTGAAAAAATGCCGTGTGCCGTTAATTCGTGACGAAGAATGGCGACAGTGGTTGGAACGTAAACTGGCTGGCTGCGCAGAGTTAGAAACCCTGATCGCCGAAAAACGTTTACCGATGAATTTTCGCAAAGCCAAGGAGCGTCGTGTTGGGAAAATTCAGCCCGTTCGTTTTCAAGGTGTTCTCAAAGTTGAGAATGAAGCAGCGTTGATGGATTTGATTGAAAACGGTATTGGTCCTGCAAAAGGGTTTGGCTGCGGGATGTTGTCTTTGGCACGAGCATAACGTTCTAAAGGAGCCACTCCATGGCCAATGAAGCCAAAAAGATCGAACATAGCGGCGCAAAAAAGGGCAAGGGGGCCTATTGGGGCTATAAAAAGGATGCCAAGAAGGAACCCAATCGTGTTCGTCGTGAAGCCGACAAGACCGAGTCAATACCTGGTCTCAACGAACAGGAGGGAGGACAATGAGTGAACCGTTATTGCCACCCCTCAAACCCATTCCCATCAAAGACCGCATTTCGGTGCTGTTTGTCGAAAAAGGGCAGCTCGATGTGCTCGACGGGGCCTTTGTCCTGGTTGATAAAACCGGCGTGCGTACCCATATCCCCGTGGGCGGTATTGCCTGCCTGATGCTGGAACCGGGTACGAGGGTATCGCACGCTGCTGCAGTGCTGGCATCGCGCGTCGGTTGTTTGCTGGTGTGGGTGGGGGAAGCCGGGGTGCGGCTGTATTCCGCCGGGCAACCGGGTGGGGCACGGGCGGACCGTCTGTTGTATCAGGCCAAGCTCGCTCTGGATGATTCAGCGCGGCTCAAGGTTGTGCGAAAAATGTACGAATTACGCTTTGGCGAAAAACCGCCGGAGCGCCGCAGTGTCGAGCAGTTACGCGGCATCGAAGGGGCGCGGGTGCGCAAAACCTACGACCTGCTGGCAAAACAGTATCGCGTCACCTGGAAAAAACGCAATTATGACCACTCCGAATGGGGTAGCGGCGATGTGCCCAACCGCTGCCTCAGTTCGGCCACCGCCTGCTTGTACGGCATCTGTGAAGCCGCCATCCTCGCGGCCGGTTATGCTCCGGCCATCGGTTTTATCCATACCGGAAAGCCGCAGTCCTTTGTTTACGATATCGCCGATGTGTTCAAGTTTGAAACCGTGGTGCCGGTCGCCTTTCGCATCGCGGCCAAACAACCGCGCAACCCGGAACGGGAGGTGCGGCTCGCTTGCCGTGATGCGTTTCGTCAGAGCAAAATCCTCAAACGAATCATTCCCACCATTGAGCAAATTCTCGCCGCCGGAGAAGTAACCGTGCCGGGGAAACACATCGAAGCTGTTGATATGGCCATCCCCAACAAGGAAGGAATCGGTGATGCTGGTCATCGTGGTTGAAAACGCCCCGGACCGTCTGCGTGGACGATTGGCTTTATGGCTGCTGGAAGTGCGTGCCGGTGTCTATGTCGGCAAGCCGCCTCGGCGAGTACGGGATATGATTGTCGATAACGTCCATCAGGGCATCGAATCCGGGAATGCGGTTATAGCCTGGAGCACGAATACTGAAGCCGGTTTTGATTTTATCACTCTCGGTGAAAACCGCCGTATTCCAAAGGAGATGGATGGCATCAAGCTGGTGTCCTTTCTTCCGGAGGTTGAATGCCTCCCTACCGATACAAGCAAAAATGGTGGATGATTCGTGTTTCTAAAGAGATGTAGATAGCCCTTCTTTTTCTGGTAGAAAAAACAGTTCATTGAAAACTGAATAAATACGAATAGATATAAATAGTATGTTCCCCGCAGATGCGGGGATGAACCGTTGATGACTTTGTTTGTCCAAGATGAAAAAACATGTTCCCCGCAGATGCGGGGATGAACCGAGATAGTGAAATTGCTGTCGTCTGAAATAGCTATGTTCCCCGCAGATGCGGGGATGAACCGCATCCTACGAGTTACAACGCAGCTTAGGCATAATGTTCCCCGCAGATGCGGGGATGAACCGACACATTTACCTTCACCGACGAAGAGCGCGCCATGTTCCCCGCAGATGCGGGGATGAACCGAACTGTTTTACGGATCACTGGTCGAAAGCCTCATGTTCCCCGCAGATGCGGAGATGAACCGTGGCTGGAGGGCATCGGCTTTGCGCCTGACCCATGTTCCCCGCAGATGCGGGGATGAACCGGCATTGCCAATGCCGCAGCAGACAGCACCGGGATGTTCCCCGCAGATGCGGGGATGAACCGTTTTTTGGATTCTGTACGGAGGTAACGACCCCATGTTCCCCGCAGATGCGGGGATGAACCATCAGCACCGTGGTGGTGGCCGATGCGGAAGCCATGTTCCCCGCAGATGCGGGGATGAACCGGCGAAGCCGGGTACCAGGATGCGCTCGACGACATGTTCCCCGCAGATGCGGGGATGAACCGCCCGTAATCGTGATGGACAAGGCAAAGACGGTATGTTCCCCGCAGATGCGGGGATGAACCTGGGGTAGCGGTGGCAAGAAAGCGGTATTTTACATGTTCCCCGCAGATGCGGGGATGAACCGCCCAATATCAATGGCGGCTTGGATTTCTGACAATGTTCCCCGCAGATGCGGGGATGAACCGTTGACGTTGAGATAACTACTGACCGCGCCTTGATGTTCCCCGCAGATGCGGGGATGAACCGATGCATTAAAGGCTGTCGTAAACGAGTGGGCAATGTTCCCCGCAGATGCGGGGATGAACCGTCTCAACAGCCTTAAGCGTGGCTGAAAATTCAATGTTCCCCGCAGATGCGGGGATGAACCGGAAGCTGTGCAGGTGGCGGCTATGGGGCTTAAATGTTCCCCGCAGATGCGGGGATGAACCGCGATAGTCAACTGAAGTTTGCACAGGACTATAATGTTCCCCGCAGATGCGGGGATGAACCGTTCTTCCGTAACAATCAAAATAGCTCTGACAGATGTTCCCCGCAGATGCGGGGATGAACCGATTGAGGCGCAACAGCTTCGGTTTGCACAGACATGTTCCCCGCAGATGCGGGGATGAACCGAAATAGCGCAGAACGTCGCCGCCATGCGAGCCATGTTCCCCGCAGATGCGGGGATGAACCGCTAACCCCCTGCATCCTGACCAGCGGGGCAAAATGTTCCCCGCAGATGCGGGGATGAACCGTACCTGTATCAACTTTGGGGATCTCCAGAACTATGTTCCCCGCAGATGCGGGGATGAACCGTCTGGCATTGCGCTAAACGATACGCTACAGTTATGTTCCCCGCAGATGCGGGGATGAACCGCGCCCGATGAAGGAAAAGAGGAGACCGAAGAAATGTTCCCCGCAGATGCGGGGATGAACCGGTCTATCTCTTGCCCGCTATCCTTCCGCGTGGATGTTCCCCGCAGATGCGGGGATGAACCGTTGGCAACGCTTGGCTGGGCGGGGGCGTTGGGATGTTCCCCGCAGATGCGGGGATGAACCGACCTGCTGTAATTAAATATAGGAATTTTTGCGATGTTCCCCGCAGATGCGGGGATGAACCGCGGTTAGCCATTTTCTTCATCCTCCATGCTGGATGTTCCCCGCAGATGCGGGGATGAACCGCACAAAAGAGGCGCTTAAAATGGAAATTCAAGATGTTCCCCGCAGATGCGGGGATGAACCGCTCTCTGCTAGTTTCAACGCCTGTCCGCTGCCATGTTCCCCGCAGATGCGGGGATGAACCGAAGACAAACAGCACCAAAATGAATCTGGAATAATGTTCCCCGCAGATGCGGGGATGAACCGATAGGGAGGCGCGCCAAGTTGGAATCGCAAACATGTTCCCCGCAGATGCGGGGATGAACCGAAAAAACGTGCAGAGATGGATGGACAACCACAATGTTCCCCGCAGATGCGGGGATGAACCGTCCCTGCATTTCTGGCAGTATTCGCACTCGCGATGTTCCCCGCAGATGCGGGGATGAACCGATGACTGAGCAACTTCTTCCAACCGTCAACACATGTTCCCCGCAGATGCGGGGATGAACCGAAGTATTCTGGACCTCAACACCGGAGCCAGTAATGTTCCCCGCAGATGCGGGGATGAACCGTGATTCTCCCGGCCAATCTCTGGCGGTGTTTCATGTTCCCCGCAGATGCGGGGATGAACCGTTGCGGTTTGGCATCAAGAGCGGCACCGACTGATGTTCCCCGCAGATGCGGGGATGAACCGCACTCTTCGAAACCCCGGCGAAGATCGTCGCGATGTTCCCCGCAGATGCGGGGATGAACCGCCCCGGAGCGATCCGGGGCCGTTGTGTTAATAATGTTCCCCGCAGATGCGGGGATGAACCGGGATATAGCGGAAATCCATCAGTACATCAGGGATGTTCCCCGCAGATGCGGGGATGAACCGGCACGGATAATGCTGTACTCCTGATCTTCACGATGTTCCCCGCAGATGCGGGGATGAACCGTATGGAGTGGAACCAGGGTCAATTTCTTATGAATGTTCCCCGCAGATGCGGGGATGAACCGGCCTGCAGCCAGCAGGATGTCATCAAACACGTATGTTCCCCGCAGATGCGGGGATGAACCGTTTTTCCGGTAGCTCAATTACCAGTTCATCAAATGTTCCCCGCAGATGCGGGGATGAACCGTTGATGTTGATTGACCCTCCACCACCACCCGAATGTTCCCCGCAGATGCGGGGATGAACCGGATTAACTCGGGCGCAAGAGCTTGAGGCAGGGATGTTCCCCGCAGATGCGGGGATGAACCGGCGTCATGGAGAACTGTTAGATTCGAAGGTATATGTTCCCCGCAGATGCGGGGATGAACCGATACGCTAAACACTGCGATTGAGTATGCTGGTATGTTCCCCGCAGATGCGGGGATGAACCGTAAAATAGGGCCAGCACTTGCGCTTGCAGGTGATGTTCCCCGCAGATGCGGGGATGAACCGTAGGTATAGATGTAGTTAGTAGCGCAACGCCAATGTTCCCCGCAGATGCGGGGATGAACCGTAACTCCGTCAACAGTAACCTCAACCTCGACAATGTTCCCCGCAGATGCGGGGATGAACCGGTACGGCAAGCAAGGCGGGCGCCGCAACAAAGATGTTCCCCGCAGATGCGGGGATGAACCGGTCTGTCATTACTGGCTTTCTTGCCTCCTTTTATGTTCCCCGCAGATGCGGGGATGAACCGCCATCCCGTGATCTCTTGCTCTAATATAGTCAATGTTCCCCGCAGATGCGGGGATGAACCGGATCATTTTAAGGGCGCGCCTGGTGCTGTATCATGTTCCCCGCAGATGCGGGGATGAACCGCCGCCAGTTCCAGAGTGGTCAAAGGACGGTGCATGTTCCCCGCAGATGCGGGGATGAACCGTATTGGTTAGGTTTGGACCTGCCGCTTTGCCGATGTTCCCCGCAGATGCGGGGATGAACCGAGCGCGAAAAGAGTTCACAGACGAACAGGTTAATGTTCCCCGCAGATGCGGGGATGAACCGGTAGGTGTTGCAATGATCCACCCTGAAAACGTATGTTCCCCGCAGATGCGGGGATGAACCGTGGTACGATGCCTCAGCATCACAGCGGTGGTAATGTTCCCCGCAGATGCGGGGATGAACCGCTTTTCACCCCACCAGATACCACCCAAATTAAATGTTCCCCGCAGATGCGGGGATGAACCGATGATCCTGATTCCGGTGCTGTTCAGGTTGCTATGTTCCCCGCAGATGCGGGGATGAACCGTGGATGGCGTTCACGTTGCGTTATCCTGAGCAATGTTCCCCGCAGATGCGGGGATGAACCGTTACTCAGGTCAACGGCTGTCATCAAATAGTTATGTTCCCCGCAGATGCGGGGATGAACCGCGGAGATGCTTTGTGTGTTCCCACTTGCGAGCATGTTCCCCGCAGATGCGGGGATGAACCGACACCATCCTCTGATCCGATTGGGCTGACTGAATGTTCCCCGCAGATGCGGGGATGAACCGAAATTTAGTTCTTCTGCTCTGTCGATAACGTCATGTTCCCCGCAGATGCGGGGATGAACCGTGTTCTTCACAGCAGTAGCCTTTATCTCCACAATGTTCCCCGCAGATGCGGGGATGAACCGGAGCCTAAACAGATGAGCGCAACAGCACACGAATGTTCCCCGCAGATGCGGGGATGAACCGGCTCAATTGTTTGTGCGACCAGATAGCTTGGTATGTTCCCCGCAGATGCGGGGATGAACCGTTTTGAGTGGTAACCCTTCACATCTTGATAAGATGTTCCCCGCAGATGCGGGGATGAACCGCATTCGAAGTGCCATAATCTATTGAACATCCAATGTTCCCCGCAGATGCGGGGATGAACCGCTATCATCCTTTGTTGGCGTCTTTGTTCTCAAATGTTCCCCGCAGATGCGGGGATGAACCGGCTCAATTGTTTGTGCGACCAGATAGCTTGGTATGTTCCCCGCAGATGCGGGGATGAACCGAATAAAACGTGCGTCCTCTTTAGGGATTCCGCATGTTCCCCGCAGATGCGGGGATGAACCGTTCTTGCTGTTTAGGTAAACCTCTATGCCTTTATGTTCCCCGCAGATGCGGGGATGAACCGTCTGACATATCAATACTCCTTATTCTGGTAAAATGTTCCCCGCAGATGCGGGGATGAACCGTGGGACTACTACCAGGAATTCACCAAATTTCAATGTTCCCCGCAGATGCGGGGATGAACCGCTTGAACAAGAAAAAGCAGAGCTTGCACGTCTATGTTCCCCGCAGATGCGGGGATGAACCGGTTTTCCCAGACCTAAATAGCATCCGACGCGAATGTTCCCCGCAGATGCGGGGATGAACCGCTCGTTGACCTTTTTTATCACGGCAGACAGGTATGTTCCCCGCAGATGCGGGGATGAACCGTTCACAACAATGCCAGCCCCAGACACGCGAGCATGTTCCCCGCAGATGCGGGGATGAACCGGGGGCCGACCATGACCCTGAAGCTATGTCCGTATGTTCCCCGCAGATGCGGGGATGAACCGCTTGGTGCCGATGACGGCATCAACGCTGTCGAATGTTCCCCGCAGATGCGGGGATGAACCGATTGAGGATGCCACGCAGCGCGGCTTTAATGCATGTTCCCCGCAGATGCGGGGATGAACCGTCGTCACGCTCCTTGACAACCTCATCGAATAAATGTTCCCCGCAGATGCGGGGATGAACCGACGTGCGGCAATTTTCATACCGCTTGTCATGGATGTTCCCCGCAGATGCGGGGATGAACCGCTCATCAACCTTTTTATTGACAAAATCACGTCATGTTCCCCGCAGATGCGGGGATGAACCGGCGGTCATTTTGCTGTCGTCTCTCCGGTGGTCATGTTCCCCGCAGATGCGGGGATGAACCGCACCTGACTGGCTAAAATCATGGACAGACTGTATGTTCCCCGCAGATGCGGGGATGAACCGGTGCGATATTGCTTGCTGATTCATTGAGAGCCATGTTCCCCGCAGATGCGGGGATGAACCGTCGAGGCCACCATCAACGGCAACGTGTTTAGGATGTTCCCCGCAGATGCGGGGATGAACCGAGGTTTTTTTGGCGTTGCTCGAAGAATCAAACATGTTCCCCGCAGATGCGGGGATGAACCGGATTCAAAATGACCCTTTTCGGAGAAATAATCATGTTCCCCGCAGATGCGGGGATGAACCGAGCGCTGAGGGTGCTTCGGTGATGGAGCAGATATGTTCCCCGCAGATGCGGGGATGAACCGAGAGCGGCCAGTGACCACGCCCAGAGGTTGCCATGTTCCCCGCAGATGCGGGGATGAACCGCCGCTGGAACTCATTTTGTCGCCAAGACGATCATGTTCCCCGCAAATGCGGGGATGAACCGATGATTGCCGGGTCGCGTCGGATGCTATTCAGATGTTCCCCGCAGATGCGGGGATGAACCGGCTTAACATTCCTTTGTTACTCCTGAAAATACATGTTCCCCGCAGATGCGGGGATGAACCGGAACAAGCGCCACAGACAACTGGTATATGAAAATGTTCCCCGCAGATGCGGGGATGAACCGGTAATATCCATTTTTTTACGGGTGTCGTTGCCATGTTCCCCGCAGATGCGGGGATGAACCGTCCGATCACCGCCCAGATAACGGCGGAGATCGATGTTCCCCGCAGATGCGGGGATGAACCGCCGCTCAAAGTGCCACGGCTTGTAATACTTCCATGTTCCCCGCAGATGCGGGGATGAACCGGCAGTGGCATCTATCGGCGTATCACGCCGGACATGTTCCCCGCAGATGCGGGGATGAACCGAACTGGCTGCCCACAGGCGCACTTGTTTTTTTATGTTCCCCGCAGATGCGGGGATGAACAACAAGTAGTGACATCGCTCGTCATTCCCTTCGTCCATGCTAAACTTGTAATAAACCATCTTACATTCCAAACCATATAAAGGAGTTGTCTATGACCCAAGAAAAGCATGATCGCATGGAAGATCTTTCGAAATGCATTCCGGTTCCGGATGACACCCAGGCGTTTATGTGTGCCCGCTGTGGCGCGGTATCATTGGATGTGGATCGTTTGTGTCAACCTTTGGGCAAAGGGTGCCGGCGTGATTGGTGTGGCACGCCGAGTTTGAAACCGCCGGAAAGCTGTCAGAATTTCCCTAATAATCTTCGTTATATCTGTGGTAAGTGCCGCAAGGTGGCTGTGAATCCGGAATTGTTGTGTGATCCGCAGCCCTATCCCGAACCGGAACAGAAGGAGGGAGCATCGTAAGGCACCTTCCGTTTTAGAAACGATGCGCCGTTGAGTTTCTTGTCAACGGCGTTTTTCTTTGGGGTGAGTCAGCCGTAGATAGGCATTTGGTAAGGGAATATCAGTGCGTTATCGGTTCTTCTAATAGAGTAATAACAGCGCTGGTGTTTTTGACTCTTTTCGAGTATTTATGGATAAAAGTGAACGGTTTTTTAGGCATCAACCTTTGAGAGTGGAGGAAGCCATGCGTTGTGTTGTGGTTTGCTTGTGTTTGGTGTGTCTGTTCCCGGCGGTGAGTTTTGCCGGACCGTTGTATAAATGGGTGGATGATAAGGGTGTGGTTCATTACAGTGACCGCCATCCTGGTTCTTCCGCCAATGTGAAAAATTTCGAGGATCGTTCTTATCCGGACGCAAAACCATCCCAGTCTGCTGATGAGACCTCTGCCATGGCAGAGCAGGATGCTGCTGAAGAGCCTGAAATGATGGCTGCGGAGGAGGACGAGACCGATGAGGCGACTGATGAGACAAGCTCGGAAGAGGACAATGCCGACCTGGAACAGCAAGAGCCTGAAGAAGACCCTGCTGACGAACGCTAGTGTTTTTTTGCTGCTTGCGGTTTTGGCATTCAGTGCGGGCTGTGAACGTACGACACTGGAGGAACGAGCAGTTGTCGATCAGGCTGACCTGCTGTCACCACAGGCAATTCAGCGGATTGAAAGCCTGGCGCATTCGATGCTGAAGCATAATGGCGTTCAGCTGCAGGTGGTAACCCTGAAACAGACGCCGGTGGATATTGATGCTGCGGCGTTGCGCTGGATGGAGGAACACCACGTTGGTCAACTGGCCGGTGGTGCCCGCGGCGTGGTGCTGATGGTTGATCCGGTGGCGCAGCAGGTGCGCGTTGAAATCGGTTATGACCTCGAAGGGGTGTTCAGTGATGTGATTGTGGCGCGGATTGAGCATGATCAGATGGCCCCATTTTTTGCTGCGAACCGGGTTGGTGACGGGATTGAGGCTAGCTTGGAGTTGTTGGTTGCTGAACAGCCGGAAAATGAGGTGGTGCCGACGCAGGGAATGGCAGGGCGCTATTCCGGTGGGGGCGGGGCGGTGACGACAGTTCCCATCAACAAGCCGCTGTCGCCTGAATTCAGCGGTCCGATGTCAGAGTCGGTCCGCAGTCGTTTTGTGCCTCAACCAACGCCGTTGGCGGCATTGGAATGTTATCGGCAGGTTCTTGAAGAGCATGTTAAAGATGCTGAATTAACGTTGTACACGCCAGCCACTCGCGAGTTTTTTGCCAGTTGGCTGGTAACGGATGCCCAGCAGAATAATGAACGGCGTGATTTGGAAAGAGGTTTAGCGCAGGCCGAAGTGTTTGAGCAGGGTCCGCTGGCGGTGGTGCGCTTCTCTTTGGATCAGCGCCAGTGGTCGCCGTATTTTTTTGAACGCTGTGAGGATGGCTGGCAACTCGATTTTTCAACGATGAGCCGCGTTGTCGGCTTCAACCATCGCAATCAATGGTTTTTCCGCACGTTGAATCATCCTTTTATGTTTGCCTTTCGCGATTGGTCTTTCGATGGCAATGGCTTTGCCCATGACAACCGCTAATATTTCAAGCTGATGCGTCCTCCTTCTGCTGGTCAATAAATCTGCGAATGCGTTGTTCGTCGAGCAGCACACCACTGAGAATCTCATCACCAATTTTTAAGGCCGGAATCATACGGATTCCATTGCGCCAACTGCTAACGGCTGTGGTGGCAATTTCGACGGTTTCAACGGTGATATCTGTGTCGGCGACGATCTTGTCCAAGGCTCGTTTGGCCAGAAAGCAGCGTGGACACAGGGCTGTTCGGTAAAATGTGATGGTCATTGATGCTCCTGATTATGAGTGCGGTGTGGCAAGCCAGGATGCCAGCGGTGCGGATTTGAGGCTGTGGGCTTCGGCAACCTGGCGATTGTACAGGATTCCATCGTGAACGTTAACCCCATTAGCCAGATGAGGGTTGCGCTGACAGGCTTGTTCGGTGCCATGGGCGGCTAGTTGCTCAATGAATGCCAGCGTTCGGCCGGTGAGGGCCAGAGTGCTGGTGCGTGCTACGGCTCCGGGGATATTGGTGACGGCGTAATGGATAACGTCGTGCGCAATGTAGGTGGGATTATCGTGACTCGTGGGGCGAATTGTTTCAACACAGCCGCCCTGATCAATGGCGACATCGACGATGACGCTGCCCGGCTTCATGGCGGCCACCATGTCGCGGCTGACCAATTGCGGGGCTTTGGCTCCGGGAACCAGCACGGCACCAATGAGCAGATCGGCCTGACGGGTTTGCTCGTGGAGAGTCTTTTCACTGAGAATGTGGGTGGTGATGCGGCTGGCGTAGCGCTGTTCGAGCTGTTCGAGACGACGGGCGCTTCGGTTGAGCACGACCACCTCCGCACCCATTCCGACAGCGATTTCAACCGCATTTTCACCAACGGTTCCGGCACCGAGAATGACCACCCGTCCACGACCGGCTCCGGGAGCTCCGCTGAGCAGAATTCCTTGTCCACCGTGGTTTTTTTCCAATAACGATGCACCGGTTTGTACGGCCAATCGTCCGGCGATTAAACTCATGGGATGGAGTAGCGGCAGAGTGCCGTGGGGCGCGGTGACGGTTTCATAGCCGATGGCGGTGATGCCGTTGTCGAGCAGTTGGCGGGTCAGATCGGGTAGCGCGGCGAGATGAAGATAGGTGAAGAGTGTTTGCCCGGCTTTAAGCAGTGGGAGTTCCTCGGGCTGTGGTTCCTTGACCTTGACAATTAAGTCGGCCCGTTGAAACAGCTCTGCACGGTCAAAGGCAATATGAGCACCGGCATTAAGATAATCGCTGTCGCTGATACCGCTGCCGGCTCCGGCATTTTGTTCGACACTGACATGATGGCCAAGTCCGGTGAGACGTGCCACGCCTTCTGCGGTCATGGCGACCCGGTATTCGTTGTTTTTAATCTCTTTGGCAACGGCGATATTCATGGTGATCTCCCTGATAGGTGCGTTGTCCTGCCGTGACTTAGCTCGTTCAAAGTATAACAGAAGCAAAGAGCGCTGCAGGGCGCTATCGATTTGACAGGGTGTGCCGGGATGTTAGATTGAAAGCATGTCACTCGTTGTGGCAGACGTGTGCATCCGTGTAACGGGAAAGGCCCCGGTGTTGAACACTCAACGCTGGGGCCTTTTTCTGTTGTGGCAGGGGAGGTCTGTACGACGGTGATCTTTGCGAGACATGCGGGCTGAAATCAGCGCGACATCATCTGACTGATCTCGTCGAGGGTGCGACACTGTCCTTCAATGAAAAAGATACTTTCTTCAAAAGAGATACGCGACATAAACGACGGGTGGACTGAGTAATTCCTCAGGGAGTGGAACTCTTTTTTGTAGAGCAGATTGGCCAGAGTGCTGCACAGGCGAATCAATTGGACGGCTGATCCGGAGGGGCCATGAATGTTGGGGTTGCGCAGGTGGAGGATCGGCTCGACAATGGTTTTGGGCAGGTTCCAACTTCGGATCAGCAACGCCCCGGCCTGATAGTGGTCGAGGTGAAATAGACGGCGGGTTTTCTCCGACAGGCTGACGGTGTCTGTCATCAGAGCCTGGTTCATTTGTTCCGGAAAACAATGGGCCAGAGCGGCAACGCCGATATTGTGCAGCATGCCTGCACTGTACAGTGCCGGGGCCTGGTCGAGCGGATTTTTGAGCCTCGGAGCCATTTCGCGGGCCATGGTTGCGGTGACCAGGGCGATAAACCAATGGCGGTGGCCGTCAAAGTTGCTGACCTTGTTGAGGTTGAAACTGTCGGAAACCAGAAATGCCAGAGTCAGGCTGCGGGTCAGTGATAAACCGAGAACCCGGATAACCGCATCTCGGACGTTATCGATTTCGCCGGCTTGACGAAAATAGGCCGAGTTGGCGCACTGCAGCAGGCGGGCGGTAATGAATGGATGGAGTTCCAGCAAGGCAACCAGATCTGTGAGATCGCTGTGGTCGTCACCGATCATCTGCAATAGTTGGGCGAACTGCTCTGGTGGTGCAGAGATCTCGCGCACTTTGCGGATATGGTTGCTGATTGAATCCCCCATGTTTTGACTCCCGACCGGACCCTTAGAAGGGCCCTTCTTTAATGTGTTTTTTTACAACATTAAAATTTAGGTTTTATTTTAGCACTTTTTGCCAGGCTTTTTAGACATTTTTTCATTTTTTTTGCCGCAATTGCTTGTTTAGGTGAGAAACTTCCTATATTCCCAATGGTTAACAGGAAAAAATATTTGTGTCACATGGGTAAGCGATGGATCACGGCACTGAGTGTCGCACCGATGAGTCCCCCCAACAGGCACCACAAACCATCGCGAATCAGACCATATTTACGGGTTAGACGATGTTTGCCGAGGTAATAGATTTCATGCA
This sequence comes from Desulfuromonas acetoxidans DSM 684, assembly GCF_000167355.1. NCBI lineage: Bacteria > Pseudomonadati > Thermodesulfobacteriota > Desulfuromonadia > Desulfuromonadales > Desulfuromonadaceae > Desulfuromonas > Desulfuromonas acetoxidans. Next base: position 4,234 of record NZ_AAEW02000018.1, on the reverse strand, counting down.
GGTAGGCATCGTACAGAGCGTTTTTGTCGGCAATGATCTGTTTGAAACGGGTACTGAACTCCTCTTCGCTGAGTTCAGAAAACGAGCGAAAGTAAAACAGGTTGGTCTCTCCGCTGGCATGTAGCGGCGGAATGATGGCCAGAATAGAAAAAAGAATGGCCAGTAAGCCGGCTCCGGCAAGGATCAACACCGTTGACAGATGCAGCCGGTCGTACTGGGTCAGGGTAATGGTGATAACCAGCGATGAAACGGTAAGGATCATCGATGCCTTGGAGTCGGCCATCTGGTTGAGCTGCATGTGTTTGCTAAGGTTGGCGCGCAGCGCATTCGTGGTTAGCAGCCGTGGCAGCAATGGCGGTGTTTCTTCGTTCATGGCGTCTCCGTTTTAGCCAGTGTGTCGGGAGCCAGTGTCTTGACCAGAGTCATCGCCTGCTTATCGAGCAGGTGGTGCAGACTGGCGACGGTGGTGTCATAATTTGCGGATATCGGATGTTCCTCATAACGGAAGGTCTGAGGAGCGCTTCCTTGCGTCCACCATTGCCCGCTATAGATCACGGTTCCGTTATTGAGGCGATGAAACTGATCAATCAGCAGGGTCATGGTGGGCGGGGTAGTTTCAGTGCGCAGACCGCTTTGCAGTCGGCGCTGCAGATAGCGGGAGATCATGCCAGGCAGCGGTTCGGCCCAACGGTGGTAGTGCGCAGTGGCAATGGTTTGATCTCCGTGTTCAACCACCAGTCCTCCCTGACTTAAAAATGGCGCGCATTCGACACTTATTGTGGCAGGTGGCGAGAGAACGGCTGATGCCTGATAGTCCGGTGCAATGAGGTAGTAGTGGGTTTTAGGTGTTGTCGGTGAGCTGCAACCGGCAACGAGTAACAGGCCCAGAGTAGTGACAATCGTTAAATAAAAGGATGCACGTCTCATAAGTTATCTCCTGCCAGGGGATCCTCTGGCAGAGGATCGGAAAAGAGCAATTCACTGGGTTGGGTGGCCAGTTGAACACTGAGTTGATCGACACTGTGCAATGTTTTCTGCAACTGGTCGAGGTTGCCATTGAGCTTGCGATAGAACGGTGAGCCTGATGAAAAATCACCTGCCAGACCACCGAGGTTGTGACGCAAGTTTTCAAGCGTGTTTCGTAGCTCAAGCGGAAGGTTCTGAGTGTCCTCGTCGCCTAGGAGTTGATCCAACTCAGCAAGAACCTGGTCGGCTTGAGTCGCCGCGGAGCCAATACTTTTCAGAGTACTGTCGGCACTGAGAACAGTTTCTTTCAACGGCAGGTTGTTGATGGTATCGAGCAACTGGGTGATTTTGTTCTGAATCTGGTCAAAGCCGCCCGACAGGGTCGGCAGCACAACATAGCCGGCGATGTGTTGCAGGTCAGCCTCGGGTGGATGGTCAAGAAAATCCAGTGAAATATACAGGCTGCCGGTCAGCAGATTGCCTGTTTTCAGCGTAGCTCGCAACCCTTTGGCAATGCTATCTTCAAGGCGTTGCTGCATGGCGGCGATAGTTTGCGGCGTGTCGTTGCCGGTGAGTGCTGCCGGTGTTAGACGAATGAGGACCGGAACCATTTTGTAATCGTTATCCAGATAGAGATTCTCTTCAGGAAGATAATCAAACGAGATCCCCACCACTTTACCGATCTCCAGGCCACGGTAGGTGACCGGGGCACCCGGCAACAGGCCACGAACGGAACTGTCAAACAACAGCAGATAGTCGGCGGTGTGCTTGTAGCTTGTGTGGTTGATGCTTTCCTTGTCGGGGTAGAGGAGAAACTCCCGACCATCGTCCACGGCTCCACCGGGGGGTAAGTTGTCCGGCAAGGCAAACGAAACGCCACCGATCAGCAGGGATTCCACGGATTCGCTGTTGAGGCGCACCCCTTCAGCGTCCATTTTAACGGCAATGCCGCTGGCATTCCAGAATCGGGTGTTTTCGGTAATCAGGTCATCATAGGGGGCGTTGATAAACAGGGAGAAACGGATTTGGCGTTTATTGGTGTCGAAGGCGGTTTTTTCGACGCGACCAACCTCAAAACCGCGATACAGCACCGGTTCGCCGGAATTAAGCGAGGTTTGATCGGTGCCGATCAGAGTCACATGCAGTCCCGGTGTATTGGCCGGGGTCAGTGGGGGCTCGTTAAGGCCTTTAAAATGATCGTGACCCGCTGAGCCACTGCCGGGGGAGAGTTCGATATAGGCACCACTGAGCAGGGTGCCCAGTCCTGAAATGCCGCTGGCACCGATCCGCGGTCGCACCACCCAGAATTGACTGTCATCGCGCAGCAGGTCGCTGCTCTGTTTCTGAATTTGCGCGGTGACAAGAACGCCATCGCGTTTTTTGTTCAATGCAACACTTTTCACCAGACCAATATCGACACTTAATGCTTTAATATGGGTTTTACCGGCCTCAATTCCTTCGGCACTGACAAACTCAATGGTGATCAGCGGGCCACGGTTCTGGAAATTATGCACGGCCATCCATCCACCAAGCAGTACGGCGACGATGGGGATAATCCACACCATGGAGAAACGTTTTTTTTGAGAGATAACGGCTTGAGTCTCAGTCACGGGAACTCTCCTCAATTTTATCCCAGATCAGCCGCGGATCAAAAGACTCCGCAGCAAACATGGTAATGATAACAACCCCGGAAAAGGCCAGTGCAGCCGGGCCGGGGCGAATGGATAAGATGCCGCCGAGCTGAACCAGAGCGACGAGAATGGCGACTACAAACACGTCGACCATGGACCAGCGGCCAACAAATTCTGTGATGCGGTACAACGAGGTGCGTTGGCGTGGTAATGGGCTGTTGGGGCGGTTAACGCTCCAGCACAGCCAGAACAGGCCCAACAGTTTGGCCAGGGGGATCAGAATGCTGGCAATAAAAATAATCAGGGATACCGGGTAACTGCCATGGTGCCACATCATGATGGCACTGCCGATAATGGTGCTGTCGGTGTTGTTGCCAAACTGATCAGTATGGGTGATCGGCAGCACGTTAGCGGGCAGGTAAAGCACCACGGCCGTGATTAGACAGGCCAGGGTGCGTTGCAGGCTTTGCGGGGTGCGATAATGCAGCGTAGCGCCGCATCGTGGGCAGTGGTTGAGATGTTCCGGACTGGTGAGTGTGCAGATGTGACAATGGGCCAGCCCTTGAGTTGCGGCAGTCTGTCCACTGGTGGCCTGCGGTGACGGAAAAGGCAGAATGATGCGCCAGAACTGGTAGCGGTCGAGCCGGGTCACGGCAATGAGAAAACACAGCGAAAAAGCCACGTAGGCCCAGAATGACAGCCCGAGCACAATGGTGGCCATGCTGGCGATCTTGGTCAGGCTGGCCAGCACACCGAGGATGAATACCTCGGCCATGCTCCATGGTCCCAATGTGAAAATGAAACGAGCCCACAGTCGGCAACCGATCACCGGGCGTTTTTTGAGGACAATCGGCATCAGGACAAGAAGCTGGCTGATGAGGATCAGCCCGGGAAAGATGATAATGAATGCCAGAACGAAAAAACTCAGAACCTGACTGCCGGTCTTATACAGCTCTTGAGCGCTTTGCAGCAATGTCATGACTTGTTCACGACCACTGGCTTCAAAGGAGAGAAACGGGTAGAGGTTGGACAGGATGAGGAAGATCAGCGCGGCCATGGCGAAGGCTGCTGAACGCTCCAGTGCGCGGTGTGCCCGATGCGTTAGCAGATGGTTGCACCGGGGACAGAAAGCGCGCTGGCCATCGCGTAGCGCTGGCAGTTCAATGATGAGGTCACAATCAGGACAACTGACGCGGTTCATACCTTTTCTCACGCATAAGTGAAATAAGGTGACATTATAACATTAATGCCGTTCGACGGGTGAAAATGTCGGACCGTGTCTTGGTTTTAATGATCAGCGGCGAATGTTGACAATCGTCTCATTGCTGCACTTCGACGCGCCTCGTAGAAGTTAGTCGAGAAATTTTTGCGTGAGGTGGTGCGCCGTTGTCGCTGTCTTTTTATCAATCTCGCAGCGGATCAATTCTTTGAGATAGTCAGCGGCTTGCTCTCCCCACAGGTATTCATAGTCAAGATCGAGATACTTGGCAATCGCACCACGGATTCTTGAGCTATGTCTCTGGTTTTTAATCGTTTTTTGCACAGCATGATAGCCCAGACCGGTGTCGCTGGCAATCTGGGTTGCGCTGATGCGGCGAAGAGACAATAATTTTTGCAAAGGTGTCTTAGTCATAGCA